>CAZTKW010000289.1:1209-5019 GCA_964614315.1 uncultured Pirellulales bacterium | reverse complement strand
AGTTTATGCCAAACCCCAAAATTTGAGTAGAAAACTATTCAGGCTGCGACTATTAACTATTAGCGTTATTTAATTGTAGATAAATATCTCTTCAGGTATCATCTACCCTCTAACAGTAAAATTGACAAATTAAAGCTTTTTGGAGGTAAACAAAGTGCCGGAACTGGTTATAAATGAAAACTATAAACCCAGGTTATCACTTCGGGAAACCGAAAGAGCAATAAAATCTATAAAGGATTTTTTTCAGGAAAATCTTGCTAAACAGCTTAATCTGCAGCGGGTTTCAGCTCCGTTGTTCACAAGAAAAGGCACGGGCGTAAATGATGATTTAAATGGCATCGAAGCCAAGGCCACTTTTAAAATCAAGGATGACGGCTATTCTCAAGCAGAATGCCTTTTTTCATTAGCCAAGTGGAAAAGAATGGTACTGGCCGATTACGGTTTTGAAAAAGGCGAAGGTTTATATACCGATATGAATGCGATACGACCGGATGAAGAATGTCTCGATAACATACATTCGGTATATGTTGACCAGTGGGATTGGGAAAGGGTGATAAGTGCCGAAGAAAGAAATCTCGATTTTCTCAAAGATATTGTCGGCAGGATTTACCAAGTGCTCAAAGCAACTGAAATGATGGTAAACAAAAAATACTCACAAATAGAGCCGATGCTTCCTGACCAAATCACCTTTGTTCATACAGAAGATATGGTAGAGATGTATCCTGATTTGAGTCCGCGGGAAAGAGAAAATGAAGTTACAAAGAAATATGGTGCTGTTTTTGTAATAGGGATAGGTGCCCAATTGGCTGATGGCAAAGTCCACGATGGCAGGGCGCCGGATTACGATGACTGGATAACTGAAACCGGCGGTGGTAAAAGGGGGCTTAATGGCGATATTTTGCTGTGGTACCCTTTATTAAACAGGGCTTTTGAAATCAGCTCGATGGGTATCAGGGTAGATAAGGAAGCTATGCTGAAGCAGTTGGAAATAAGAGGCGCTTTAGACAGGAAAGAGCTCAAATGGCATAAAAAGCTCTTAAATGGCCACTTCCCCCTGAGTATAGGAGGTGGTATCGGACAGTCCAGATTATGTATGTTCTTTTTGAGAAAATTGCATATCGGCGAGGTTCACGCAAGTGTCTGGCCGGAAAATATGGTAAGACAGTGCAAAGAGACGGGGATTAGATTGCTCTAAACAATTGAAGAAAACGAAAGCTCGGAGAATACCTTAAAGCAATTGCCAAATAGAAAAGGAAACTATTTTGTGTACCAGTCGGCTTTAAGTCCGTTGTGCTCTAACAGGATTTGCACATCTTTGAAGTCGATTATGCCGTCGCCGTCGATATCGCCCAGCAGATAACTTTCAGGTCGTTGCATTCCAGTCAGGATATTATTGAGCAGAATTATAAAATCCGAATCGTTAACAATGCCGTCGGCATTCAGGTCGTACCAGAGAATATTGTTGTCGTCTTGTTTACCGTTTGTCTTCCACGCCAGCCCATAGCGCTGCGGTGGGTCTGTTGGGTTTGGGCCATCGGTATCACTGTATGAAACGATTATTTCATAATTGGTATAGTTGGCATCTGTCCTGCTGTAAATATGTTCAACGTTATCTTCAATGCTGTCGCTGTAATCGAGTAGATAATCGTTCTCGGAGTTTTCTGTATCGACAGCCCAGAGTTCGAGCCTTAAATTGGTGTCTTTTTCGGGTATCGGTTCGAAGGGATATTCCCTGCTGTAATGCCTGTTCCAAACGGCTGTGGCGGTAATCAATTTGTCGTCTGGTTCTGGAATTGTGATTTTATAAGTGTTTTCAACAGTTTGGTTTTTTTGCAGATGGTTTAAGTCCCAGCCGATTGTCGCAACATTACCCGGTTTATTTTGACCGGCAATCAGATGGTTGTATGCATCCGGCGCATTTAACATTCCCGCTCCCTGGCTATAGTCCAGTGGGGCTAAATGGTCGTCTTCTTTTTTCACCAGGCCCTTGTGCCAGTAGGGCAGTTTTTTCGCTGAATTCATCAGGATGGCTTTCATTACGCAGTTACCGCCGTCAGGCGAAGCAGCTGGACTTAAATCCGGGTCTTGCCTGGCTTTTTGAATGAGCAGACCGATTGTTCCAGCGACTGTCGGCGTTGAAAAGCTCGACCAGCTTCCGGTCTGTTCATAACGGTTGGGCTCATTGCTATCTGCGGCCATGCAATTGCCGGGCGCGACTATATCGGGTTTGCAGCGTCCATCTGTGGTGGGACCGAAACTGGAATGTTCGGGATGTGCCAGTGCGAAATGTGATAATTTGGTTTCAAGGTATTCCGTCTTTACTGGGTCAACTACGCCGACGCCAATGATATTTGTTCCCGCTGCCGGATAAAGAAGCGGGTCATAAGCGTTGGAGCCGTTGCCTATACCAGCCACAACAATAAGGCCGTAGTGCTCAGCCAATGATTCAACACCTCGTGTCCACCAGCCTTCGAATTGGTTTCCTATGCTGGCCGTTACAACATCTGCATCAGGAGGTGAGTGACCGAATACATTATTTATTAAGAAGTGCCAGAATTCATAGACGTCGGCTTTGGCCTGCGGTACTATACCCTCGTATCGAAATTGTCCAAGCTGCGGGTCGAATGCATTCGTATCATCGCCGAACAATATAGAGCAAATAGCCGTCGAGTGAGGCGAAATACCCACTGGCAGGCCACCCTCTTCGTAAAAGGTAAATTGCTCCGCCTTAAAGCAGTTATGCTCAATATTGGGCCGATAATCATTTTGTGGTTCACCATCGATATAAGTGATACTCCTGCAGATAACCGCAAATTTTATACCAGAGCCCGTCAAGTCAGGGTCGAGTTGTCTTAACTCATAGATTCCAGTATAATCAAGGCTTTGCGGCTGCAGGATTTTCTCACTCGCCGGTTCTTCGGCTCCCATAGCGGTGCTTATAGAACCCGGAAATAGGGCGAAACAGGCCATCAGGCCAATTACAACTATTTTCCTGGTACTATAAGACATTCAATCGCTCCGTGAAGGCGGCAATATTCAAAAAACTACTATTTCTCATATTGCGAAAAAATACGTTTTATCGCCCAATTTCTACTCATATCACCTTGGTCTTTTCCGAGGCTGCTTTTACCCTTTTTAAAAACACAGCCTAACACTAATATCATAACAAAAAACCTGTTCTTTTTCAAGTAGAATTACTCTCCCTGTTGTTTATTATACAGCGTTTTTAGTATTAAAAAGTGCCTTTCTTAAAAACTTAATTTAGGAATCTTGCTTTAGCCAGACCCACTTGCTATACTACCACCCGATATTTCGGCTCATATTGGCTAAAGGTTCGTTATAAATATGAAAGTAATATTAAATTCCGAACAAATCGAGCAAATTCTTGGGGATTTGACATCTCATATTATTTCTGATACTTCAGGCCGGGCTGATATCGCTGTAATTGGTATTCGTAGCAGGGGAGAGATTCTCGCCCAGAGGTTATCCAGCATATTATCGGAGGAAACCGGCAAAGATGTCCCATGCGGAACGTTGGATATAACGCTTTATCGCGACGACCTTAATACGCCGCAGGGTACGGTACAACCTCAGGTGCGAACTACAGAAATCGGTTTTAACGTAGACGATAAAATCATCATTTTGGTTGATGACGTTCTTTATACCGGCCGGTCGACGCGGGCAGCTATGGATGCGCTTATAGATTTAGGCAGACCCAAAGCTATAAAACTGGCAGTTCTTGTCGACAGAACTGGCAGGGAGTTTCCAATACAGGCTGATTATGCAGGTTTTAAAACCGATGTTGCACCT
>CAZTKW010000289.1:0-1199 GCA_964614315.1 uncultured Pirellulales bacterium | reverse complement strand
GTTGAATCGGATGGAAAAGATGAGGTTGTTATTGAGTAGAGATTTCCGGCTTGAATCACGAGTTGCGATATTATGGCATTGATGAGAAAAGCTAAGCATTTCAAATGGCAGCACAAACATCTGCTTGGGCTGCGTGAACTAAACTCCGAAGAGATTACATATATTCTTGACACAGCCAAAGGTTTTGAGCAGATAAGCACACGGTTGGTAAAGAAGGCACCGACTTTGCGCGGTAAAGTTGTAGTGAATTTGTTCTTTGAGGACAGCACGCGAACGCGAAACAGCTTTGCTCTGGCAGCGAGCCGTTTGAGCGCAGATGTTATCGAATTTACCAAGAAGGCAAGCGCCGTTAGTAAAGGCGAGACACTTTTAGATACAGCTAAAAATCTGGAAGCTATGGGAATTGATATTGTTGTGATTCGACACAGTGCCGGCGGGGCGCCGAAATTCCTGAGCAGGAATATCAAGGCCTGTGTAGTCAACGCAGGTGATGGTTACTGTGAGCATCCTACACAGGCTCTGTTGGATGTTTTTACCATTCGCAAGCTAAAGGGCAGTCTTGAAGGGCTGAAAATAGCAATAGTCGGTGATATAGCCCACTCTCGTGTTGCTCGCAGTGACTTGTGGGCGATGACTAAACTTGGTGCCGAGGTCATATTAGTCGGACCGCCGACGCTCATGCCTACTGAGGTTAGTAAACTACCGGTCGAGGTGAGCTATTCGCTCGATGAGGTTATCGAAAAGGTCGATGTGATAAATATGCTGCGAATTCAGTTTGAACGGCTCGGCGGCAATCCATTTCCATCGGTGCGTGAATACTCGCATTACTTCGGGCTGACTGTAGAGCGTATGAAAAGGGCAAAACCCGATATTTTGGTTATGCATCCGGGGCCGATTAACAGAGGGCTCGAGATAGAAAGTGAAGTTGCCGATGGTAAAAACAGCGTCATCTTAGACCAGGTGACAAATGGCCTGGCTGTCAGAATGGCCGTATTGTTTTTAGTGAACCAGGCCGCAGCACAGAAGGATTGATTATTGAAAAAAGGATTAACCGCAGAGGACGCAAAGAACGCGGAGAAAAAGCAAAATGCGTTCGGTGTTTCTGCAGGGCTGACAAAAAGAAGTAGAGAGTATAAAAATAACTGCGGCAATTTTTAAGGACGAAAAAAATGAAAAAGCGAATTTTGATAGCGGCGCTT
>CAZTKW010000288.1:0-5031 GCA_964614315.1 uncultured Pirellulales bacterium | reverse complement strand
ACCGAACCTCTGTGTTCTGGTTGGTAGGATTTTCGGGAGGATAGGCTTAACGGGGAAGGCGATAATGCCGCTGGTGCTGGCGTTCGGGTGCAAGACGATGGCGACCCTTGTTACGAGAGGGATACGAAGCCGTAAGGAGAAGTTTATAACTATTTACCTAATCGCCTTTGCGATACCCTGTTCGGCTCAACTGGCGATTGATATGGGTATACTTGGAAAAGCGGGTTTTACGGCCTTTTTGATTGCTTACGGGACACTTGGGGTTGTTGAGATTTGCGCAGGATTCGCTCTCAACAAGGTTATAAAGAGTGATGAAAAGAGCGATTTTATTCAAGAGCTGCCGGCCATTCGTGTTCCAAATGTAAAAGCAATACTGGTGAAGACGTATTACCGTCTTTACTGGTTTTTGAAAGAGGCGGTACCGATATTTATTATTGCGGCTGGGGCATTGTTTTTCGTGGACAGGACTGGGCTGCTGGATTTAACCAAGCATGTTTTGGAGCCGGTTGTTGTAGGGTGGCTCGGTTTGCCTATTGATATCGTTGATGCTCTGATACTTTCGCTGGCGCGGCATGAAGCGGCGGCGGCGCTTTTACTTAACATGGCAGATTCGGGGGCGATGAATTTCGTGCAGGTTATCGTAGCGGTGGTCATTACGACGATGTTTGTTCCGTGTTTTGCGAATATAGTTGCGATGTGCAAGGAGCTTGGAGTGAAGACGGGGATAGCGATGGCCCTGACTATAAATATTTCCTCGTTTATTCTGGCTGGTATTTTAAACTGGATATTAATATTCACTATCGGGAGATGGGTCCTATGAACAAGAAAAGAGAAAGAGACGAACATCTTGAGCAGTTGTGGTATATGAAAGAGGAGGGGAAGGATTCGGTGTCCGGTCTGCAGGAGGTGATGAACGAAAGTTATGATTCTGATATAATCGAGGAACTTGTATCCGAAGAGATGGTTCAGTTAAGCGAAGAGAAAGATAAAATCGAGCTTACTAAAAGGGGTGAGGATTATTCGCGGCAATTAATCCGTGCGCACAGGCTTGCGGAAAGGCTGCTTTACGATGTTCTTGGGGGAGATTTTGAATCCGGAGCGTGTGAGTTTGAACATACGGTTACGCCGGAACTGGTTGACAGTATTTGTATTTTGCTTGGTCATCCGCAGACGTGTCCGCACGGGATGGAGATACCGCGTGGGCAATGCTGCAGGAAATCTTCACGGACGGCACAGAGTTCTGTCATACCGTTGGTGGAGTTGAAGGTCGGGCAAACTGCGAGAGTAGCCTACATTAACTGCCAGAGCGACCAGCAGCTTCATAAGTTAGACGGACTTTGTTTGAGGCCGGGGGCAATTGTTACGCTGCATCAAAGATATCCCAGCTATGTGGTTGAGTGCGAAAACAGTAATATCGCAATGGATGAGCAGATAGCTTCTAATATCTGTGTTTGGCGAGAGCCGGAACATTTTCAGGCGGGTGAGGAGGAAAATCTCTTCGAAAAAGGCGTTAGAGATAACCGGCGCGTGAGGTTCAGACACAGGAAGGGAAAGAGGTCATAAGAATTTGAAGCGGGTATTCGGGGGGAGAAAATTGTATTTTTTCATAAAAATGATGTATTTATATCCGTAGCAGGTTCTCAGCCGTGCTACTTTTGTGTGTTTTTATGTGTATGTGGGGTCAGAGACATCCTTGTTTTTGGGCTGAAAATGGGTGTTTGTTCAAGTCTTCGTGACAAAAAGTCTGTTTTAGCTCAAAGCATTGATTCCGTCAGATTTTATGTACTGGATAGAGGCTATGCCAAGTATAAACTTCTTCAACAGATCATTGATTCTGAAGGTAATTTTGCGTGTCGTATAAACGATGATGCCGTTTTCATGATTATAGAAGAAAGACAACTCGATAGCGATAATCTGCAAGCGGGCATCCGCAAGGACATGATAGTTCGACCGGGCTGTGAATCGCTGCGAGATGACCTGAAACAACCAGTGCGGGTAATCCAGTTAAAAACCACCGAACAAACTCAATATAGTAGTCGCACGTTGCCCTATCATGGCAGAAAATCTCCTGAGACCATGCTGATTTGTACAGACAGGTTGGATTTGCCTGCTGATGTAATAGCATTGGTCTATAAATGCCGTTGGCAGATAGAAATATTCTTCAGGTTCTTCAAGCATGTTTTAGGCTGCCGTCATCTGCTCAGTTACTGCGACAACGGTATCGAACTTCAAATCTATGCTGCCATCATTGCTTGCTTATTGATAGCATTATATACCGGCCGAAAAGCCACGTTGCGAACTTATGAAATGTTCTGCTGGTTCCTGACGGGTTGGTCCGACGAAGATGAATTGATGGCTCATATTGAAAAACTGAAAAAACAAACTGTTTTAAGCTGATTAATAGCAAGGCCGGTCCCTGTACAGACTGCTGTCGCAGTTTGTGCTGCGCTGAAATATCTCTCTGCTGCAACAAATCATATCCGAACACGTTGGATTATTTCAAAAATACTCGTCTCAGACAGCACAGCCACCAAGAGCAAATAAAGTGCCGAACACTATTGTGTTTTGTATGTGTGATGATGTATAGATGAAATTTTGTAAATTTTTTTGATTTATTTTAAAGCTATGTAAATTAAAGAGTTATGTCCACTCTCAGCTTTCTAACAAAAACGTTACCGGCCCATCATTAATGCTGCTAATATGCATATGTTCTCCAAAAATCCCCTTGGCAACCGTAATTCCTTGTTCAGCAACAACTTCTGTAACTCTTTCATACAACTTCTCCGCTATCTCCGGGTCCCCAGCCCCATCAAATCCCGGCCGACGCCCCTTACGGCAGTCCCCCTGAAGAGTAAAATTACTGATTATCAAAATTTCCCCCCCAACATCAACCAAACTCAGATTCATTTTTCCGGCTTCATCTCCAAAAATCCGCAAATTAACCAGCTTTTTAGCTATAAAATCAGCATTTTCCTCTGTATCCGTCTTACCCACCCCAAGATAAACCAACAGACCGCCATCTATTTTACCGACTGTTTGCCCCTTGATCTCAACCTGTGCTTGCTGCACCCGCTGTATAACCGCTCTCATAGATTGCCTTTCTGCCTCTCTTTAAAAGTACAATTACAACACTCCCACCAAAGCGTCATAACTCTTGTGTTATTAAACAGTTTTCATAAGCCTAAAAGAGGCGAGCCTATGGATTTGGTGCCGAATAATTAGAACTATTGTCCTCTTGGGACCTGCTCCTTTGTGCATTACGTTCCTGAAGACGCTGCTCTCTTTCTGCTGTTCGTCTTTCTTCCCAGGCCCTTCTTCTTTCTTCCCTACTCATCCCTTGTAAGTCACTATCCCTACTACCGCTGCGTCTCACCGGGTCCAAACTTTCCTCTCGGCTTGTACGTCCAGTTCGGCCTCGTCTGCGCGTACTTGTGTTGTCCATTTCTTTGATAAATTGTGTAAACCTTTCCTCTCGAAGAACTAACAGCCGTTTGATAGCTTCAGCTGTCTTTCCGCACCCCTCTTCTTTTGCGAGTTTTCGGAGGATTTTCAATTCATCTTCAACCTGCTTATTCACTGCTTTTGCCAAATCAAGCCTGTTATCACCGTTATTCGCCGTCCATTCTTGCACTTCATCACGGCTGAGGCGGTCTACACGTCGCAGCGCCCTATCAAGCTCTTTATATTCATCGCCATTCGTGCTTGACGCATTTGGGTCATCTGCTGCATTTGGGTCCGCTGAAGCACTTTTCATCGAATTAACAAGTTGCATCATCAGTTGCGACCCTGCATCGGGCTGAGAACTTTGACCTTCCGCACCCATTGAACTGCTAATATGGCCAAAAACCGTAGCAGAAAAAATGAGTGTTGTAATAACAAAACGCTTCATAAAACTACCTCCAATATGATACTGTTGAAACAAAACTAAACATCTTTCTTAAAATCACTATACGAATATACTTATATTAATGCTGCCTTGTTTGACGTACATCACCAAAAATTACTACTGCTTATTTACATAACAATTATTTTAAACCGTTTCTACTTCTGTCAGGCCAATATGTTCAGCAATTCTATCAAACTCATCCAGCGAATAAAATTCGATGATAATTTTTCCTCTCTTGCCATTTTTGCGCGCTTCAATAGCGACTTTTGTACCCAACTGTCTGGTTAGTTTGTCCTCTAAGTCAAGGATATGGGTTGGTTTAGAACGTTTTACCTGCTCTGATTTGCTGCTGCCGGTAAGATATTTACGCACCAAACTTTCCACCTCGCGTACGCTAAGGCGACCAGCCATTGCTCGATTAGCTAACTTTCGCCGAAGTTCGTCCGTTGGCAGGGAAATGATGGCACGAGCATGCCCCATTGTAAGTTGCCTGTTAATTAACATCTGTTTAATTTCTTCCGGTAAGTCAAGTAGTCGCAGGTAGTTAGCAATAACCGACCTGTCTTCTGCAAGCCGTTCTGCGGCTTTTGCCTGGGTTAGAGAAAAAGTGTTCAGATAGCTTTGATACGCTTTTGCTCGCTCGATTGGGTTTAAGTTTGTTCGATGGATGTTTTCTATCAAAGCCAATTCGAGCATTTGTTCATCGCTTGCTTCACGTATCAGTGCAGGTATTGTTGTCAGGGAAGCTAATTCGGCGGCCCTGAATCTCCGCTCGCCAGCAATCAGTTCATATCCAGATTTATCCGGCCTAACGATAATTGGTTGAATTACGCCGTTGTTCCTGATAGATTCTGCTAAATCCGCCAATTCCTGCTCATTCCATATAGTTCTCGGCTGATAGGGATTAGGCTTTATAGCTTCAATCCTGATTTCCCGCAACGAACTATGTAACTCTTTATCTGGAGGCAATTTAGAAGCGATAGCCGTGATGGGAATCGCTTGATTTTCAACGCCACTGCCTGATGTTATCGGACCCAAAAGCGATGCCAGCCCCCTGCCGAGATGTTTTGGTTTTTCTTTTTTTTTGTTGGCCAGATTAATGCTCCTTCCTAACTTAACTTACAAGAAGTTGGCCCTCCTTTTCT
>CAZTKW010000287.1:0-5043 GCA_964614315.1 uncultured Pirellulales bacterium | reverse complement strand
AGAATCCTGTGAGGGTTTATTTTGACAATGTGGTGATAGCTAATAAATATATCGGGCCGATGGGGTCTGAGGGAAAGGGCAGCTAAGCTGCTGCGAACAAACAGAAGTAAACTGTACAGCGAAATCAGCAGTTTGAATTTTCGTCAGGTTGTCTGGAATTGAAGGTTTTATTCGGGTAGTATAGCGCTATGCTGGAAAAAGGACTTGTTCAGGTTTATACCGGTGACGGCAAGGGTAAAACCACGGCAGCGTTCGGGCTGGCGTTACGCGCGGCGGGCCAGGGAAACAAGGTTTTGATATACCAGTTCCTCAAGCCTCCGTCACTGGATATCGGTGAGCGTTTTGCACTGAAGCTTGGAGCGGTGAGAATCAGGGTCGAGGCTCTCGATATAGAATGGGATATGGCTGCATCCCTTGAAGATGAAGAAAAAGTAGCTCAAACACGAGCGGCAATAAGTGAAGTGCTTGAAAGAATAGCCCAAACGGCGGAGAAAAGATTTTATGATGTTATCATACTCGATGAGATTGTATTTTGCCTTTCAAAAGGTCTTGCCGAACTGGAGGAGATTAAAAAAATTATCGATAGAAGAGATTCCGCCGTAGAAATAGTCCTGACCGGCAGAGGCGCAACCGAGGAACTGACAGCGATGGCTGATTTGGTAACAGAAATGAAAAAGAACAAGCACCCGTTCGACAGTGGAACGGACGCCAGGCGCGGGATTGAGTTTTAGTTTACAGGAGTGAGTCTGTAATGGATATAAAAGTTGCAGCTATTATATGTGCGGCCGGTGAGAGCAGCCGCTTCGGCGGAAAGAGGAGAAAGCCTTTTGTGGATGTTGTCGGCAGGGCGGCATTTCTTAGAAGTGTCGAGCTTTTTTCCGACCGTGAGGACGTAAAACAGATACTGCTGGCCATCTCGGCCGAAGATGAGGAGTTGGTAAGCGTCAAATGGGGGGCCAACCTGCAATTTTTCAATGTGAAAATATGTTTCGGCGGCGCCGAGCGTTTCGATACCGTCAAGGCGGCCCTTGAACTTGTCAAAGACGACATCGACCTTGTCGCAGTTCACGATGCAGTGCGATGCTGTGTAACAAAAGAGTGGGTCGATAAAGTTATTGAGACCGCCGGCCGGACCGGGGCGGCTATATTAGCCTGCCCTGTGGTGGCGACTGTGAAAGAGGTCGGGGACAATACTATAATCAAAACCGTTGACAGGAGTGGTCTGTACGAGGCCCAGACGCCGCAGGTGTTCGGTGTGGAGTTGCTCAAAAAAGCATATGAGAACCTTGATAATCCCGACGAAAGCAAAATCAGCGACGACGCACAACTTGTGGAAGCGGTCGGCGGGGAAATAACAATCGTAGAGACGGACAGTTCCAATATAAAGATTACCCGAAAAAGCGATGTTGCGATTGCCGAGGCCATAATCAAAAGCCGGCCCAAACCGGCAGCCAAAGGCCCGACGGGGCCTTACATCGAAGCACAATGGTAAATAATGAAACGCCTACTTACGAGGCTTAGAAAAAACAATATTGTGAAAAAGGAGAACAAGCGATGAAATCATTATTCTGCAGAAAAGAACTGGTCATTTCATTAATATTGCTAATTGCGGCGGTCGGTTGTAATTCACAGGAAAAAGCATGTACCGGAACAATGCCTTTATTGTTTCAGGGCGACTTCGAGGACGGCTCGCTTAACGGCTGGGAGGCGACCGACGCGGCTGCGTGGAGAATCGAAGAAGAGAGCGGAGGCAAGGTGCTGGCCCTGTTCGGGCAGAGTAATTACGAGCCGAAAGTCCGCTCGCCTTTTAACATCAACCTGATTCGGGATGTTTCTGTCGGTAGCTTTACGCTGGAACTGAAGATGCTATCGACAACGAAAGATTATGGCCATCGGGACATGTGCCTGTTCTTCGGTCACCAGGGGCCATCGCGTTTCTATTACGCTCACATAGCCAACGTTTCCGATGCCCATGCCAACTCCATATTTATTGTTGATGACAAACCCCGCATCTCGATAGCGAAGACGAGAACCGAGGGGACGAAATGGGACGATAACTGGCACACGGTAAAGCTGGTGCGCGATGTGGATAAGGGTACGATTGAGGTATTTTACGACGGCAATCGCGAGCCGATTATGACGGATGTCGACCATCGCTTCAAATGGGGCAGGATTGGCGTAGGCTCATTCGACGACACGGGCCGATTCGATGAAATTCGGCTATGGGGCGTTTCCAAATGATTCCGGACTTCCGGGCATAAGAGCTTAAAAACAGGGGATTTCAAGCTCAAAGCCCTGTTAAATGGTTAATTGCGAGACATTGACACATTAAGGTCGACTAAAAAACCATTGACACAACGGCCCTGTATATGTTAAAATAGACAAGGCTGAAGGTCTATCTACATTGATTGAATTTGTTCTTTTACGTGATGGGTTTTCGGCATGTATTTCTTTGTCATAAACGGCATGTCCGATAACAAGGTTTGAAAAACCAAACATCCTGGAGGAGTAAAGAAATTCGGCAATTTCGTTTTGTGAATATCAAAGCGGCTTAAAGAAAGACTGAACAAAACGCTATGTCCATAGATTCAGATAAACAAACTTCAAGGCAGAAAAAAGGCTCATATACCCCGCTACGGGCGTCTCATAAAGCCAGGGGCAGTTTACCTGTAACCGGTGGTCATAAAAAGAGCATTTTGAGCAAGCCGGTAAAAAATCCTGTCAAGTTCGTCGACCGAACTCTCAGATGCCGCTATGAGCTGAAGTATGTTGTCAGCGAGTCGAAGGCCGCATCGCTTATGACTTTTATCAAGCCTTATATCAGCCTTGACCGCTACAGCAAACTGCAGCCTGACGGCTTCTATCCGATTGTCAGCCTGTACCTGGATTCCAACGATTTACGACTTTGTCGGGAAAGTCTGACCGGACACCTAAACCGTTATAAGCTGCGTATCCGCAGTTATACGGATGACCCTGCTTATCCCCGCTTTTTCGAAATCAAACGCCGCGCAAACACAGTTATAATCAAAAGCCGGGCCAGAGTCGGCAGTCAGGATGTGGCTCCTTTGCTTGCAGGGCGCTATATCCCACCCTCACAGGATTATAAAACCGACATTGATACAATCAAGCAGTTTCAACTATATATGCAAAGTATCAAGGCCAGACCGATGGTTCTGGTTCGTTATATGCGTTGCGCGTATGAAGGGGATTCTGAAAACCGTGTACGCGTTACCTTTGACCGTGACCTGTGCTATAATGTTACCGATAAGCCCGATGTAAAGCTGGGCGGTTTGGGCTGGCAGCGGAACCCGCAAGGCGGGGTGATTTTAGAAATCAAGTTTACCGGACGTTACCCTGCGTGGCTCAGCAGAATGGCCGAATGCTTCGGCCTGCGGCAGCAATCAATGTCGAAATACGCCACCTCGGTAAAAAAAGCCTGTTCGTTAAGATTTTGTGCACCAAAATTGCCGATAGATGTATAATACTTATGGATAGATTGTTGGAAATTCTGGAGGGTGCTCCCGTTCAAAGCGGGACTTTCACCCCTGAAAACGTGCTTTTGTCCCTATTGCTGGCATTTGTACTGGGACAGGTTCTAGCCTGGGTTTATTACTTCACGCACAGCGGCCTTTCTTATTCAAAGACATTTGTGCAGTCGCTTGTTATGGTAACTGTTGTAGTAGCTTTGATTATGGCGGTTATCGGGAATAATATAACTCGAGCCTTCGGATTAATGGGGGCTTTGGCGATTATCCGTTTCCGCAACGTAGTCAAAGACACCCGTGATATGATTTTCATATTCTGCGCTCTGGTGATAGGAATGGCAGCCGGCACACAGGCATATATTATCTCCATAATGGGTACCGTTCTTCTGAGCCTGGTAACCCTCTACCTGCACCTGACCGGATTCGGTACTCATCAGTCTCACAACGGCTTTTTGCGTTTCAGCCTCAAGGAGCATATCGGTCCCAGGCACCCTCTGCCGGGGATACTTAAGCGTTTCTGCGGCAGTTTCACCCTGATATCCGCCCAGGACAGCGGTTATGGAAGCTCCGAAATCGAATACGCTTATCAGTTAATGGTAAAAAGCGCAAAGAAAAACGAGATAATGCTTTCGGAACTGGAAAAAGTAGAGGGCATTGAGAATATAAGTCTGACAATGCAGGAAGTATTGTTGGAGGTTTAATGGGTGTATGAAAAAGACAAGAGGACATCGCGGCGGTAATTTGCGCCTTCACATCCTGCCTATACTGGTTTGGGTTGCGGCGCTGGGGGGTGTGGTATTTCTGCTTTCGCACCGCAGGCAGCGTTTTGAAGTTCTGGGTCTGGCCCAGGGCCAGGTTCGTCAGATATCATCAACGTCTCCGGGTCGTCTGCAAAACGTGCCTGTTCAATTGTTCGAGCCTGTCCGCGAGGGTGATGTCGTAGCCATAATCGATACGGTGCTTGACCATAAACATTTAAAGGTTGAATTGGAAGCGAAACAAGCTGTTTTCTTAGCTGAAATTAAACAGCTGCGGGCTGAGTTAAAAGCAACCAGCAACCGTCTTACAGTCGAGGCTGCCAATCGGCAAAACGACACTGTTGACACACAACGACGATTCGCTGTGGACGTCGAAAATGCCAAGCTCCGCACACTGGAATTAAAGGCGTCGCTGGAACCAGACCAGATAAGGCTGGAGGAATTGGAGTTGGATTCCAAAATCCTTACGGTTCAGGAACCTTTACAACCTAACAATGCCATACTTTATGAGCAGAAAAAACTGAAAAAACAGTACGATGCATTGGCCAAAGAAATTGAAGAGAACCGCCGTCTGCTGACCCATGCTGAAAATGATTTGGAACAGGCTATCAGCCGACGTGACGAATTTGCCCTTCGCCAACCAGTGAATCCGGAACTGCGTACGGTTCTGGAACCTATACAGGCAGCCATAAATGTCAAACAAGTCCAGATAGCAGAAATATTGACCGACAGGCAGGCTTTGGAATTGAAAGCGCCATTCGACGGAATAGTCAGTGAAATTCAGCGTAAATCAGGCGAGG
>CAZTKW010000286.1:0-5070 GCA_964614315.1 uncultured Pirellulales bacterium | reverse complement strand
AGTGATTTACCGCTCGCCGATGGCGTAGGTGTTTGCATTTCAACCGTGATTATCATAATCAACTTCATTCGCATCGTTTCTCTATAAACCGCCGCGGAGTTTACCCCTTATGGGGGCGGCTTCCTTATCACTTACCCCCTTTTCACATTGTAATACTCAATAACTGTTCGCTTGCAGTCAATTGCCAAGCATCTCCCCTCGATTTTCTTCCGATTTTCATCAAACTCTATTTACGTGCCTGAAGGCACCACTATTTATGTGCTTGAAAGCACCTTTCTGCCGCTGTCCGGCAATAAGAATCTTGTATTGTTTCTCTCGCGACTCAGCTTCAATAACGTTTCTTCTTCTCTCATTTTATCGCCCACCTATCCCCCGTTTTCTTGTGTTTGTAAATAGCCTTCTTAGTCATTATCTCTTTTTCTGTCTCATTTTTCCATCAACTAACGACTAATTACCCTTGCTCGTTTCCCTCCCATAGTTTACAATACCAATAATATTTATATTCTCGATGATTTATACCAATGGCGGAGAACTTTAGATGACACCTAACTTACTGAAAAATGAATCTTCTGGATACAAATAAATGACCGAGAGTGAATGGAAAACAAGAAAAACAAGAATTGATGCGCAATTAAAGGCGCTTTGTCCTGCATGGGATATTATACGTTTCAAAGTAGGAATGAATACCTCCATTCTTTCTCGCCATGCTGTCGAAGAATATTCTACCACTAATGGTCCTGCGGACTACGCGCTTTTTGTAAAAGGGAAACTGCTTGGAATCATAGAGGCCAAAAAAGTTGCGGTTAACCCTCAAAATGTTCTGGAGCAGGCGAAACGCTACTCCGCCGGAGCGGAAAATACTATCGGAAAATGGGGGGAATTAAAAGTTCCTTTTCTCTATTCTTCCAATGGAACACAAATATGGTTTGCGGATGTTCGGGACAAAGGCTACTACGCCCGCGAATTGATGAATTTTCATACCCCTGATGCCCTTGAAGAAATGTTAGGCAGGAATTCGGACGATTACAAAAAATGGTTTGCTGATACCCCCAACGAGATTGAACTCCTCCGTCTTTATCAAAAAAAAGCTATTAGGGAAACCGAAAAAGCGATTATTGAAAATAAGCGAAAACTGATGCTTGCCATGGCAACAGGTACAGGAAAGACCTTTACGTCCGTTTCCGCTATTTATCGTATGATAAAATCAAGTTTTGCCCGCCGCGTTTTATTCCTTGTGGATAGACGGGCGCTTGCCGCACAGGCCGCACAGGCTTTTTCGTCATTCATAACTCCAAGCGGAAACAAGTTCAATCAGGAATACGAAGTATTCACCCAAAAATTTCAAAAGGAAGACTTCGAAGAAGGTGATAAGTTCGATATAGGTGTTATGCCGAACGAATACCTCACAGCTCCCAATGCCGCACATACTTTTGTTTATGTTTCCACAATTCAGCGAATGGCTATTAATCTCTTCGGACGCGAAGGAGGATTTGCGCAGAGGCCTGATGAAGTAGAAACTGATGAAGATGCTGGCAGGATAGATATTCCCATACACGCCTTTGACGTAATTATTGCTGATGAATGTCATCGTGGCTACACCTCCAAAGACACAAATATCTGGCGTTCGGCATTGAACCACTTTGACGCAGTCAAAATTGGCCTTACCGCAACACCTGCTTCCCACACGGTTGCCTATTTTGGAAACCCTGTATATCGCTACACAGTCGAAGAAGCTGTCCTTGATGGATTCCTTGTTGATTATCAGGCGGTAAAAATAAAATCCAATGTCCGCATTGATGGCATTTTCCTCAAAGAAGGCGAACAAGTAGGCCTTAAAGACCCGGGTACAGGCAGAGAACTCATTGATAGTCTCGAAGATGAACGCGAATTTCCTTCCGAGCAAATCGAGCAGAAAATCACCTCACCCGTTAGCAATCGAAAAATCATCGAAGAAATTGCCCGTTATGCGAAGGAACACGAAGAAAAAACCGGCCGTTTCCCCAAAACGCTCATCTTTGCAGTTAATGATATCTCACATATCTCACATTGCGACCAGCTTGTAACTATCGCACGGGGAATCTTCGGGCGGGGCGATGATTTCGTTCAGAAAATCACGGGAAGCCCCTCAGTTGACCGCCCTCTTGAAAAAATTCGTCGGTTCAGAAATCGACCCCTCCCCTCCGTCGTTGTAACCGTTGATATGCTCTCTACCGGCGTTGATATCCCTGCGCTGGAATTTATTGTTTTTCTGCGTCCGGTGAAATCCCGTATTCTCTGGACCCAGATGCTTGGCCGCGGCACCAGAAAATGTTACGACATCAACAAGGAGTGTTTCACTATTTTTGACTGTTTTGACGGTACACTCATTGAATATTTTAAGGACTCTACTGACTTTGTAATTAAATTGGAAGAACAAGGCGAATCGGTAACAATTGAGCAAATCATAGAAAATATCTGGAATAATGTCGAGCGCGATTATAACACCAACCGCCTAATCAAAAGATTGCGCCGCATCGCCGAGACAATGAGCGCAAAAGCCCGCTCTGACTTCGCAGCTTTTATTCCTGATGGCAATGTGAGCCGATTTGCCGACCAGATGAGAGAAAATTTGAAAATCCGCTTCGACGAAACTATGGCAATTCTCAGAAACAAAAAGTTTCAGGAATTGGTCTATAATTACGACCGGGCCAAAAATCCTTTTTATATCGCTTACGAAACGCAGGATACGGTCTCTTCGGAATTTGTCTTCAAGGTTGCCGATAAACAGCTTAAACCGCGTGATTACCTTGTCGCCTTCTCAGAGTTTGTTCACACCAACAGGGACAAAATCAATGCCCTTTCAATTCTCCTCAATAACCCAAGACGATGGAACTCACTGGCCTTGAAGGAAATTCGGCAGGAATTGAAAAAGAATGCCTTTGAAGAAGAAAAAGTCCGCAGGGCCCATGAACTTTCAGGCCATAAAGCTCTCGCCGATATTATTTCGCTTATCAAAAACGCCGACAGTGAACATAATCCGCTCTTAACAGCAGAGGAGCGCGTCAACCGAGTGCTTGCTGACATTATGGCCAAACATACATTCAACAAAGAACAGAAACAATGGCTCGAATACATTAAGGAGCATTTGATTATCAACCTTGCTATCGAAAAGGACAACTTCGATATAGTTCCGGTTCTGGAGCGTCACGGCGGATTAGCCCGCGCAAAGAAAATCTTCGGCCCGGAACTTGATAAAATCCTTGAAGAAATTAACTACAAATTAGCGGCATAAGGAGAAGTGATGTCTGATATTGTCAATAAACTTTGGGGAATGTGCCACACCCTTCGCCACGATGGCATAGACTACGGCGATTATATTGAGCAGCTTACATACTTGCTCTTTCTGAAAATGGCCGATGAAAAAGCAGTCAAACTCCCCAAAGACTGTAACTGGGATTCTCTCAAGGAAAAATCTGGTACCGAACTTACCGACTATTATCTTATGGTGCTTCAAAAACTTCGTGACGCCAAAGGCCTTTTAGGCGACATCTTTGCTCAATCTATGCCCAAGTTCAATAATCCCGTGAACCTCAAAAAAATTATCACTATGATTGACGCCGAAGAATGGTCAAGTCTCGGCGTAGATGTAAAAGCTCAGGCCTTTGAAGGTCTTTTGGAAAAAGCCGCCAGCGAGGGCAAAAAAGGCGCAGGCCAGTACTTTACCCCCCGTGTCCTTATTCAAACTATTGTCCGTTTGATGCAGCCCGACCCCCTGAAAAATCCCGAAATGAAAATCTGCGACCCCGCTTGTGGAACGGGCGGTTTTCTCGTAGCCTCTTATGAATGGCTTATGGAAAAAACAAAAGAGGCCATTCTAATTGACGAGGTGAAACGAATTAAAGAAAACACCTATTTTGGCCAGGACCTCGTCGCCCGTCCTCGTCGCCTTGCGCTGATGAATCTGTTCCTTCACGGCCTCAAACCAACAATTTATATCGGAGACACCATTTACGAACCCGACCGGGGTACTCGTTATGATATAATCCTGACAAATCCTCCGTTCGGAACAAGAGGTGCAGGACAGGCCCCGACAAGAGATGATTTTACTATCTCTACCTCCAACAAACAGCTCAACTTCGTCCAGCATGTCCTCACTGTCTTAAAGCCCGGTGGCCGCGCTGCTATTGTCCTTCCCGACAATTGCCTCTTTGAAGATAAAGCCGGCGAGGTCTTTGAAATCCTGATGCACGACTGCAATGTCCATACAATCCTGCGCCTGCCGCGAGGAACATTTGTCCCCTATGCCAATGCTCAGGCGAATGTTATTTTTTTCCAAAAGGGCAAATCCACCGAAAATGTGTGGATTTATGACAACCGCTCCAATATTCCAAGCTGCACAAAAAAAGACAGGCCCTTAACCGCCGATATGTTCGCCGACTTTGAAAAATGCTACGGCAAAGACCCAAACGGCAATTCAAAACGGCAGGACACAGGCCCCGAAGGCCGCTTCCGCTCTTTCGACATTAAAGAAATCAGAGAACGCAGCTATAAGCTCGATATCAAGTGGCTAAAAGACGATTCCCTCGACGACCCCAACGACCTCCCCGAACCGCAGGATTTAATCGAAGAAGCAGTAACCGAACTGGACGCCGTTGTCGATGAACTCAATGAAATCTCCTCACTTCTGGGGAACAACAATGGGTAATGAACATTGGGCAGAAGCATCACTGTCGGTTCTTTTAACCGCATTAGAATCAGGTTCTCGCCCAAAAGGCGGAGTAAAAGGTATAACGGACGGAATACCGAGCATAGGCGCAGAACATTTAGATTCTGATGGGTCTTTTTGTTTTGATAATGTCAGATATATTCCAAATAGCTTCGCTGACTCCATGAAAAGGGGGAAGATTGAAACTTCCGATATTCTAGTTGTCAAAGACGGTGCAACTACAGGTAAAACATCTTTAGTAAAAGATTCCTTCCCTTTTAAAAAAGCATACGTAAACGAGCATGTTTTTATTTGTAGAGCAGTTTCAGCAATTTCAAGGGACTGTCTCTTTCATTTTTTAAGAAGCCATGAAGGTCAAGAACAGA
>CAZTKW010000285.1:0-5089 GCA_964614315.1 uncultured Pirellulales bacterium | reverse complement strand
CGGAACAATGGCCAACAATACGACATACTATTGGCGTATTGACGAAGTCAATGCCGCTGGTACAACTACTGGTGTTGTATGGAGCTTTACAACCATCATCGCGGCTCCGTCTCAGGCTTCTAATCCGAGCCCATCTAATAGTGCCACGGACGTAAGTATCACTGCCGATTTGAGCTGGACTGCTGGTTCTGGCGCAACTTCAAGCGATGTGTATTTCGGCACAACCAGTCCCGGCAGCTTTCAGGGCAACCAGACTGCTACAACATTTGACTCCGGAACAATGGCCAATGATACCACATACTACTGGCGTATCGACGAAGTCAATGCCGGCGGTACTACCACAGGTAATCTCTGGAGCTTTACAACAATTTCTGATGAGGTCATTGAAGAATTCGGTGATGCTACAAACACCGATTATCCCGGAACTGTAGCCGATACTTGGACAAATGTTGGGACAAGCACTACGAACTATTCCTCTAACACAGCTTTGAATACATATACCTGGCCGACAGACACCTCCGCTAATACTACTATTATCGAGTGGGACCTCACCGATATCTCTACCGGGGCCACCGTTACACAAGCAACGCTTTACCTATACCAGACCGGTTCCGGCGGCGATACCTCTTATGACATCAGTGTGCATAAAATCGTCAATGTAAATCCGAGTATTGCCGATTTGACATGGGCCACGTATGACGGCACCAACAGTTGGACAGGCGGCTCGAACGGAGGCCAGGGAGACATTGCCACTGCTGAAGATACTCCTTCGGTCAATAACACCAACAATGAATACAAGACATGGGATGTGACAGATATGGTAGCCGACTGGGTAGCAACACCTGCGAGCAACTACGGTATGCTGCTCAACTCTGATGATGATGCAAGTTCCGATAGTTACCGATATTTTGCGTCATCTGACGCTGCTACCGCCTCAACACGGCCGAAGCTCATTGTAACATACTCTGATTAACCAGCTAAAGCTAACTACTGCAGCAGTTGTTGGCAAATGAAGTCTTTAAAGCGTGGCGGACAAAAAATCCGCCACGCTTTTTTGATATGCGCCTTCTATCAAGACCTCGTGTCAACGACTGCTACTGCTCCTCCAAAAAAATTAAAAAAGACTTGACAGAAATCGGGAGGGCGTATATAGCTTACAATACAAATGTGCGAAATTTCGGAGGAGTGTCCTCAGAACTTCCGGTACAAGATAATGTGTGCAGTAACTGTATTAAAAGGCGGTTTCTCCGCATATTTGGTGTATTAATGAAATAATCGTTCAGCGGTGGAGCTAAACGATGAGCGAATGGCGTATTTCAAATCATTAACGCTTTTTTTAAGGAGGACGAACATGTCTAAGAAATTATTTCTTTTGATGGCTTTTGTCGTAGTACTTGGTCTGGGCGGTAATTGGACGGGGCTGTGCCGGGCTGACTGGCCGGACAATGTGGGACTGTTGTTTGGCTCGCAGGGTATTGAGCCGGGCGACCCTTCGCAGGGAGAGGCCCCGCCGGGAAATACGAACTGGTATGTCGATGCCGATGCCCCCGGCGGCGGAAACGGCTCGTATAGCAATCCCTATAACAGCTTTGAACAGGTGGTTGGGTGGTTGAACGGAGGAAATTATGTTACCGGACAGATTCGAGCCGGAGATTATCTCTACGTCAAGGGTACATTCAGCGCATCGAACCACGTCGAAGGCAGTAATAATATGGATATCCACTTCGGCAGAGCGATACAAGCAGGCACAGCAACCGAACCAACTGTGATTAAAAGCTGGCTCGGCAGCCCGCGGGCAGTGTTCGATGGAGATTATTTGAAAAGTGATTTAATTCGCTTACGCGCACTTAGCAGCGGCGGTCATTTCGTAATCCAGAATATTGAAGTTAAGGAAGCGGCTGGGCGTGGTATACTTGTAGGTGAAAATGTTGCCGGCTGCGAAGTAATCAGCGTGGTAATCCGTGACGGGCACGGAGACGGTATCGTGGGAACGGGCGGGGGTATTCTGTTCCGGCTCAACGAGGGCCAGCCCCATTATATTATGCGAAACTCTCTGGTTTACAATAATGATGTAAACCCGGAGGGCGGCACCAACAACAGGGGCGGAATTTCCATTCTTTCGGAAGGAGGTGTGCAAACGGGGGCTTCAATAGATATTTATGACAATGAGATTTATGACGAAGTACACGCCGTGCGGCATAAACATTCGGGCAATGTCATATTTAGAGCTTACCATAATATTATTCATGACAGTATGTCCGCTTTTTATGTTCGAATTTATGCTGAAAATAACATCCACCATAATCTTATCTATGATATGAGCGGGACTGCTTTCGAGCTTGTGGCTGAGAACCAGCAAGGGGACAGGCGTTCGTATATATATAACAACACGGTTTACCAGGCTCCTGCTTTGCTTAGTACCGGCCCTGATGATGCGGCCGGTTGGCGAAGAATAGTGGACCTCAGAGATAATATTTATTATGACTCCATCACCACCGGCACCAGCAACCCCGTTATTACTTTGGGAAGATGGTCGATGGACGACTTTGACCTTTCGGACTGGACCAGTACCAACAATGACTATTACTACCTTGCGGGGAGGACGCCATTTCTTATTCATCACAATGTCTTTATAAGCTGGGAGAATGCCGGTGCGTACTTAAGCGACCCTGTGATGTACGATTTTGACCCGCAGTTTGTGGATGGGCCGAATCATGATTTTCACCTTCAGGGAACATCTCCGGCAATAGGCGCCGCTTCAGATAATGGTGACCTTGGTGCATTGGGCGAAGGTGGCACGCCTCAGCCGCCGGGGCAGGCAAGCAATCCCAGCCCAGCCGACAGTGCTACGGATGTAAGTATAACCGCTGACCTTAGCTGGAGCGCTGGCTCAGGAGCAACGAGTCGTGATGTGTATTTCGGTACCGATTCGACACCGGATTCAGGAGAGTTCCAGGGCAACCAGACTGCGACGACCTTTGACCCCGGCTCAATGAGTAACAATATTACATACTACTGGCGCATCGATGAGGTTAATGCACAGGGTACAACTACCGGTAATGTCTGGAGCTTTACGACTGAAGCAGCGCCGCCACCGCCGGGACAGGCGAGCAGTCCGAGCCCGGCTAATAGTGCTACGGATGTGAGCATAACCACCGACCTTAGCTGGACGGCAGGCTCTAATACCACTTCTCACGATGTTTATTTCGGTACATCCAGCCCGGGCACCTTCCAGGGTAACCAGACGGCTACGACTTATGACTCCGGCACAATGTCTAACAATACGACATACTATTGGCGCATCGATGAGGTCAATGCTGCAGGCACGACTACCGGAAATGTCTGGAGTTTCACAACCGAAACCGCTCCGACACCGCCAGGACAGGCCAGCAATCCAAGCCCGGCCGACAGCGCTGCAGATGTGAGCGTTGCTGCTGATTTGAACTGGACGGCTGGTTCCGGTGCAACTTCGCACGATGTCTACTTCGGCACAAGCAGTCCAGGTACGTTCCAGGGTAATCAGGCGGCAACTACGTTTGATACCGGCACAATGGATTACGATACGACTTATTACTGGCGTATTGATGAGCTCAATGCCGCCGGCACAACGACCGGTACCGTATGGAGCTTTACAACAACAGCCACTGCGCCAACGAGCGAGTGCGAGAACTGGCAGACGCTCCATCCCGAATGGATATTCTGTGATGATTTTGAAACTGAGCAGGATTTGAGCGTCAATTATAATGATCGTTCAGAAAATGGTATGTCGGTAACTACAAATGACCCCTTCGACGGCGCCTACTCTCTGGAGCAGGAATATACCATCAGTCAGGTTGATGCCGGCTGGATTACCAAGTTCATTGGTGACAATCCCCATTTAGCCTCACCTGGAGCTAAGCTGGATGAAATCTATTATAGATTTTATCACAAGTTCGAAGACGGATTTACCGGTCTGCCGCCAAAAATGGCGCAGACCAAGATTTTCATGACTCCATCCGACTGGACCGGCGGCCTGGCTGTGTATCAATGGATAGGCGGCAACGACCTGCTTGTTGCAGACATAAAAACTTATGATGGAAGCGAGTACATATGGCTTCCGGTGACCAACTCAACCCTGGATTATTCAGACCCGGCAAATATAGGAACATGGATTTGCATAGAAGTTAGGGTCGAATTGAATACTGTCGGCCAGAGTGACGGTGAAGTTCAATACTGGGCCGACGGCCAGGAAATCCTATATGCGACGGGTTTAAACCTGCAGGCGGAAAACAGCAACGGAAAAGGCCTGAATATGGTAATGTGGAACTGCTATTGGAACAGCGGTTCTCCTGCAGTACAGTCGAGGTTCTATGACAATCTGATTATCTCGACAGCACCAATTGGCGAATGGACACCCGGCCCGACGCCTCCCGGCCAGGCTTCCAATCCGAATCCGGCAGACAGCGCAACTGATGTGAGCATTACAGCTGATTTGAGCTGGACCGCAGGCACAGGTTCTACCTCAAGCGATGTGTACTTCGGAACGACAAGCCCAGGAACTTTCCAGGGTAACCAAACAGAAAACACTTTTGACCCGGGCACGATGGCCAACAATACTACATACTACTGGCGTATCGATGAGATTAATGCCCAGGGCACAACAACAGGCAACGTCTGGAGTTTTACAACGATAGTTGGTGCCCCGGCTCAGGCCACCAATCCGAGTCCGGCCGAGAGTGCTGCAAATGTAAGTATAACTGAAGATTTAAGCTGGACCACAGGCTCAGGTGCGACAAGCCACGATGTGTATTTCGGCACTTCCAGCCCCGGTACCTTCCAGGGCAACCAGACAGCTACTACCTTCGATACCGGCACAATGGCCAATGATACGACCTATTACTGGCGTATTGACGAGCTCAACGCCGGCGGTACAACAACAGGCAGCGTATGGAGCTTTACAACAATAGTTGCAGCGCCGGCTCAGGCAAGCAGTCCGAATCCGGCTGATAGCGCTGCAAATGTAAGCATAACCGCAGATTTAAGCTGGACCGCAGGTTCCGGCGCAACAAGTCACGACGTTTACTTCGGAACTTCCAGCCCCGGAACATTC
>CAZTKW010000284.1:0-5089 GCA_964614315.1 uncultured Pirellulales bacterium | reverse complement strand
CCAACTCGGTATCCAAAAGGACGGCTATTCAATTTTTTTTGACGCCCTTAGATTTCGCTTTTACTGTATTATTATGATTTTTTTTATCTTCCTGAATATTGTTCTCGGCCGTGATTTTGGTCCGATGAAAACCGCTCAGAAAAAGGCAAAACCCGGCAATAATCAACATCGCCCAGAAATCTCAACCAATCCAGATACAGCCGAGCAATCTAAACATCGCCCCCGCGCAATAAACGCTCTTTTGCCCCTGGGGGGGCTGATAATCTTTGACTTTACCGGCTTATGGCTAAGCGGCGGCGGACCAGCCAGACTAAAGGCCGGCGGTTCTGTCTTCGACTGGGTCTATTGGCGCCATGTAATCGCCAACACCGGTAATACCACTGTAATTTTATTTTATGCCGCTTTATTCGGACTAACTCTGGCCTTAATATGTGCACGTTTCGGCACGAGACTTAATTCAGCTTCCATCGGCAGATGTTTCCGGACAGGCCTTAAAAAAAGCTCACTCCCCCTTATCATTCTGACTCTCGCATGGTCGCTGAAGAACTGCTGTGATACTTTAAATACAGGAACATTTCTTGCTTCTCTACTGGCCGACAATCTCTCGCCCTTATGGTTCCCGGCTTTGCTTTTTGTAACTGCCTCCGTTGTCTCGTTCGCTATCGGCACCAGCTACGGCACAATGGCCATCCTAATCCCTACAGCCATTCCAATTGCATTCGCACTCGACGGGCAAAGTTACGGCCTCACAACTATAATCAGTTTCGGCTCAGTGCTGGATGGCGCAATCTTCGGAGACCACTGCTCGCCAATCTCAGATACAACAATTATGAGTTCAATTTCCAGTTCCTGTCCTCTTATGAGGCATGTGCGGACCCAACTGCCCTATAGCCTCTTCGTTGCGGGTCTGGCGCTGATTTGCGGTTATGTTCCCAGTGCTTCTGGCCTTTCGTGGTGTTGGAGCATCGGTGCGGCAATATTAATCATGGTCGGTTTTTTTATCGTGCTTGCCCGGTGGGAAAAAACCTCGGTCGCCCAGATGTCTTAAAACACTCCAAATTCCAATTTAAACCGAACAGCCAAAATTTACCATGGAAGAGGTACGGAGGTACCCATCCCCGGCCCTAATAGTATGGCATTTAGCAAAAGCCGTTTGGAACCAGCCAGCCAGTCCCGGAAAGTTGGGTCGCCTGCAAAGAGAATAATCTGGCCGTTTCCAACAGACTCAACGGTGGCATAAGCTGTGTCGGCAAGCCGCTGTCTTGCTTCCGGCCAAAGCAAACCGCTAAGCCGCAAATGCTCTTTATCGGCTAAACGAACAGGAGTCGCAACCGGATGCCTGGACATAAACGCATAATCGCCAAAGAATAAAATCGGCATCCTGTCCTCCAGGCCAAAACCGAGCCAGTGTTCCGTATCGACTATACCGGTAACGAATGTGCCCCTGGGGCTGAAGATGCGCTGCCACTTATCGGTGCGTTTGAGCTTTTCAAGGTCGTCTTTAGAATCTGATTTTTTGGGGTTTTCAGCTTTGTTTTCTTCCGCTTTTTGCTGTGGGTCCTCGGCGAGCTTAGTACCCCATATCTCAGCAGGGTCGATTTTGATGTTTCGAGCGTCTTTCTCCCGCTGGACGGCCTCTTCATATATGCAAAGTTCGTCGAGCACATCACGTTTTAACCGCACAGAACTGAGCCCTCGCTCTTTTCCCGCAACAAAGGCTGCTGAATCACCAATCGCTATTAGTGTCCCGCCGTCTTCGACCCATCCTCTCAGCTTTTTTATAGTTTTTTCGTCAAGCACACTGTCCAAACGCCCAGCGGAGGGGAGTATTAAACAGTTGTACTTCCGAAGGTCGACCCTGTTAATGTTCTGGATATTTATGGGTGATGTTTGCAGTCGAATGTGATGGTCAAGAAGGTACCACACAGACCCGAATAACCTTGATGATACCGGCCATTGTGAAGTGATGGCAACACGTGGAGCCGTCAGCAGGCGCAACTTGCGGTCCCCAAGGTCCGGACCTTCCTGAGCAAGACCGGTTTCGGCGATGCGAACGTCAACATCGAAATCAGCATCGATTTGCTGTAGAATCTCGAAAAGATTATCAGGGTTTTCGTGAACGCGGAGCAGCACCGAACCAGGCGGATAGCTTTTGTCTCCAATCTGAAACGGCTTGGTTCCAATCCGAAGGTTACAATTGTTATCGAACAGACGAACCAGGGCCGGATAAATATCAGAATTATTAAAGTCAATCAGATAGCCGTAATCACTTTTTTCGTCCAGCCTCGCAGGGTCCAAATTAAAGTTTACAGGTTCAGCCGATGTTTTAACATCAGATATGGTCTCGGCCCAGTAAGCATCAATGCCAAAATTCATAGACAGGTTCCAGGAGGTAACGTCATAAATCCGTGAGCCGCGATAGTTTTCGAGGTCTTTGCGTTCCTCAGCTAAGAAACTATCTGCAAAATGTGGGTCAAATGCCAAAAGTGCGTGGAGCATTCGCCGATGTGGTTGAGCCGAGCGAGCTACAAGTGTTCCCTTTGGCAGGGTTTGACTATCGGCTTTGTTTCCCCATATACCGGTCAGGTTTTTAGCTTCGAAGGAATGGCGGGCAAATTTTATTTCAATACCGTGGCGTTTCATCAACTCAACCAAACTATTCCATCTCGAGCGGTCTTTAGACGGCGGCAGCAAAAACGTCTCGGTGTGCGGCCCTTGATCGGAAACAGCCCACTGCTTATCGGCTAAAAAATCGCTCAGGAATTCACGGCGGTTGGCTCTAAGAGTCTGGAGGTTAGTCAATGAACTAACAATGTGATGATGTACTGTTTCAGAATATTTGGTTTCGTAACCTGTCGGCTGTTTTATTGTGGCGGCATTTGCACGGGCCTGCTCGTATAAAATGCCGGTCGCACCCAGCAAATTTGCCCAGGCGTTGGTATACATCGGGCCCCAATCGGAGTACCAACCTTTTGTATAGTAGCTCCATCCCTGCCGGTCGAAAGAAGCAGCCTGGTCGAGAGAAAAACGCTGTCGCCAACTCATATTGTTTTTTGAAAGATAAATGTTGATAGGCTCTCGCGGCGGGTCGAACAAATAGGTATCATAAGGTCCCATCTCATGAGAATCAACGAGCAGATGAGGATTCCAGGAGCGAATTACTTCGACCCTGTTGCGGATTTCAGGATGAGCATGGACAAGCCAGTCTCGATTGAGGTCGAAAAGATAATGGTTCCCGCGACCCCTGGACCAAAGACCCATATGCTGCATTGCCTGATAGTCCGGGCTGGAAACAACACCGGTCAGTTGTTCGAGGTGACTCAAAAAACGCTCCCTTCCATCCGGATTCATCAACGGGTCAATGTGGATAACAACTTCTTCGAGCAGTTTTAGGATACTCTCGTCTTTTCCGGCAGCCAGTCGATAAGCGATATACATAGCTGCATCGGCGCTGGACAATTCATCTCCGTGTATATTGTAACAGAGCCAGGCTACGGCCGGCATCTCTTCGAGCAGCCGCTTGGCCTGGTTTGTATTCTGAAGTTTTCGAGGGTCAGCCAGTTTGGCATTGTCGGCCTTTATCTTATCGAGCCGTTTATGATTGCCTTTACTCGTGATGGTCAGGTAATACAGTGTCCGGCCCTCGTGCGTTTGGCCATAAGAGGTCAGAGTAACTCTCTCTGAAACTTCAGCCAGTTTTTGCAGGTAGCGTACAAGAGCAGGATAGCGAACCGCTTTCTCAGTAACACTGTAACCGACAACTGAAGCAGGTGTCGGAATACCCGGGTCAAGGTCTGCCGATTCAAAAAACGGTGTTTTGGCCTTGCTGTCTGTACCGGCCTGGACACTCATTTGACAACTGCATAAAAGCAGACATGCTGCTACTGATACCAATGTGCGGACATAGGCGTCGGAACAACAACAATTGGCTGGGCGGAATGTATTTTGGGTTGGGCAAATCTGGCTCATTTTTTATTCTCCTGATAAGTCCGAATTCTAAAAACCTAAAACTGACGGTATGTGCCGCCGTTGAATCAACAGGAACATATCAGAATCCCGCGAAAGTATCAACCCAAAACACCTGCACTTTTGATTTGTATTAAATGACATTAAGGAAAAATCGTAGGTTTTATTTATAAAAGCCGGTACGACTTAGCCGTCATATTGTTGCCAACGAGCACCTCATTTCATTAAAATTTTCTTTACACATTGGATAATATGAATTATTAAGTATTGACTCTGCACTGTTAACTTTTTGTATCATTATGGGCATTTTAATATATGTTTGAAGTGCGTCCAATATCAAACGAGGAAATAGATAAAGCCCTTGAACTGCTGTCCTGTGAAAGTTTCAGCGGCAGTGGGGAACTCGCCGCTAAGGTCGCTTCTTTCCGGGAACGAACACTTCGTGAAAGGTATGACCTTGCCTGCCAACTGGCTGTGCTTGACGATAATCACATAATATACACCTGTTTTTTTGAAACCTGCTCGGAACAAGCCGTTTTTATACTTTCGGACCTGCCTAAAATTGACAACCCGCAGATATACGACCACCAGGCACAGGTAATTCACAGCCTGTTTCAATGGGCTGTTGACCAGGGCAACAACTTTGTGCAGATTATACTTGACCCCGATGACAATCCCCGGCAGAAAATATGCTCGCAAATAGGGTTCAGGCAACTGACCGATTTAATATATCTTCACCGCTCCGGCGATACCCCGCCGGCAAATTATGAACCACCGGATAATATCAGTTGGCTGCAGTACGACAAAAAGAGTCATTCTTTATTTAAGCGGTCAATAAGCCAGACTCTTGAAGACAGCCTCGACAGTCCCGAACTGAGAAATCTTCGCAAACTCGAAGATGTAATTAGTTCCCTCAAGGCCGCAGATAGATTTGAACCATCCTATTGGAGGCTGCTTAAGTACAAAGATTCGGCTAAATCCAATACAAAGAACCGACAAGACGAGCCCGCTGGTGTCTTGCTGCTGGCTCCGACCCCGCAGAGAGATGCCATCGAGATTATATATCTGGGGGTTGTTCCACAAATGCGAGGTAAAGGTTTGGGCAAGGTATTACTTTATGAAG
>CAZTKW010000283.1:0-5090 GCA_964614315.1 uncultured Pirellulales bacterium | reverse complement strand
CTGTGGTACTGTCCTGCTGCGATAGCGATAAAGACACTGTTAGCAGAAGGGACATCGCATTGGCCATAGTAGTTGCGTCCCCATGCGATTATCGAGCCATCCTCTTTAAGGCCCAGGCTGTGGGAATATCCTGCGGCGATGTCGGTAAAGCCGCCGCTAAGGTTCCCCCCGACGACCTGACTTCCCCAGCCGACCATGGAGCCGTCAGAAGCCGCATAAGAGATAAAGACCAGAAAAAAACAAACAGCCGCTAGGAGACATTGAATTTTGAACTTGCGACCAAACCCAAGGTTCATTGCTTTCTCCTCTTAAAAAAAAGTTAATGTTTTATATATAGATACCGCTGTAAGGTTTGCGAAAACTTACGGGAAAAGTAAATTTCTCCATTACCATCAATCTCCTCGGTTAAACAAACCAAAATACGAAGGCCGGTACTATTATACAGCATCTACAGTACAAATCAAGGAAAAAAGGGTAAAAAGTCAGGTAAAGTGAGAAGGGTGAGAAAAGTGAGAAGTAAAGCTGCGGGGGGGCAGAGCGGAACAGTAGAAAGTTTAGCAGTATAACGGGAGAAGGAAACGAAGAAGGAAATTCACCGCAGAGAAAAATTTGCTCAATATTTACCTTGATTATTACGCTTAATGTGTAAAGAAGCTTTTCACCACCCTCCTCCGAAGCCAGTTGTGAGTTTTCCGGCTGGCTTTTTACTTTTGACGGCAAGTGTGGGTTTGAGTAGAATTTAGACGAGGATTTACACAGCTTTGATATTCTATTAGAAAAGAGACTCAGATGTGCAATTGAGCTAAGATATAAAATTCTAAATGGGAGATGCCAGAGATGAAGAGGTCAGCAGCAGGGTTTTTGATTTTAATGCTCTTTTGCCAGGTGGTAAATGGTACTTTACAGCAGACGGACTATAACATCCGCCGATACGGCGCAGTGGGCGATGGTTCAGCCAAAGACACGCAGTCCATCCAGAGCGCGATAGATGCGTGTGCTCAAAGCGGCGGCGGAACAGTCCGGGTGCCTCCGGGGAGCTACCTTACCGGAACCATTCAGCTCAGAAGCGGCGTCAACCTGCACTTAGAACAGGGAGCAGTTCTTCTTGCGTCCACAGACCGGAGCGACTACCCACGGGAACTGGGTACGCCGAACCGTCAGCATGACGGCCGGGAAATCCCCGATTGGAGCTCAAACTCCGGGCGGGAGCATTTGATAATTGCCCGGAACGAAACAGACGTGGCCATAACGGGTCAGGGCATCATCAACGGACAAGGGAAGGTATTCTTCGGTTACGACGGTTCAGGGCGGGAAGCGGTTGCCTATGGTCCCAAGGGCTGGCGTCCGATGCGCGTGGTTGCTTTTGTCGAGTGTCGGGACGTGACCATCCATGACGTTAGCCTTATTGATGCACCTGGATTTGCTCTCTGGCCGTTAGGGTGTGATACAGTCGACATTGACGGCATTACCATCCGAAGTCACGGCCCGAATACCGACGGCATCGACATCGACTGCTCCCGAAATGTACGCATCAGCGACTGCTCAGTGTCCAGTGGTGACGACGCCATCGCGCTGAAGTCAAGTACCAGCCGTTTGAGCGGCCGGGTGGTGCCCTGCGAGAATGTCACTGTCACGAACTGTAATCTTTCCAGCGAGACCTGTGCGGTGCGCGTTGGTTATACAGGTGACGCCCCTATCCGTAACTGCACGTTCAGCAATCTGACGATATCGAATACCCGGACCGGCTTGAATATGCTGGTACCGTACCGTCCTGACTATGGCATCCATGAGGGACCATCGATAGAGAATATACTTTTCCAGAACATTGTTATGGATGTTAAGCAGGCTTTTTTCCTTTTCATCGACGACAAGGCTGTGAGTCCCGGGTGCATCCGCAATATTGTTTTTTCAGACATTATCGCGACGGCCAGTCGTGCCAGCTATATCGGCGGCAGCCGCAACATTCCTGTCGAAAAGGTCCGTTTCGATAATGTAGATGTCACGTTGACCGGTGAAATGGACGACTCTTTCGCCGGCGTTATACCTTATCCATATAGCATCTGGGGGTACTGGAAACGCCGGGGCCTGCCGTACGGTTTCTACTGCCGATATGTGCAGGACCTGTCGTTTCGGAGCGTCCGAATCGGATGGAAGGACGCTACGGGGGCCTGGCGCAGCGGCTTTGTGTGCGAGGAAGTAGAGAACCTTGACATAGACGGTGTCGTAGCCGGTCCACCTTCGGAAAGGACGGATTCTCCTGTCGTTCACCTCTCGAATGTGCGCAATGCCTTCATTCGAGGGTGCCGCGTGGATGGCAATGCGGAAACTTACCTGATGGTGGATGGAGAAAAGAGCTCCGCTATAACCGTGGTGGGTAATGAGCTCAGCGGCGCCCGCAATCCGCTCGTGATTGGTGATACGGTGCCTGAGAAGATTCTGTTTCTGGAAGGCAACCGGTTTTCCGGGCCGGTGGCAAAAGACGCACAGCTACATCGGCGGACACCGCGAAGTAATGGCTCAAGAGAAAAGACATTTACAGCAGATGTTTGTGTCTACGGCGGGACGGCCAGCGGTGTGATGGCGGCAGTGGCTGCTAAACGAGAGGGCTGCAGTGTCATCATCGTGGAGCCGAGCAGATGGCTTGGGGGAATGACGGGCGGTGGCATCAGCCATCTGGACTGGGGACGAAAAGAGGCCGTAGGCGGCACGGCGTATGAGATACTGAAGGGTGAACCGGGCAATGAGGTTTATCGGAGAGTTTTCAAGGGGCTTGTCGCGAAACACGATATAAAGGTGATTTATGACCATCGGCTCGGCAAGGTGAAAAAGGATGGGCCTTCGGTCGGTTCCATCAGCCTCGATTATGCACCGGTAGATGAAACCGGCTGTCCGATAGCCGAAGCAGTAAATGCCGATGCTGGGACGGTCAGGGCGAAGGTATTCGTGGACTGTACGTATGAAGGCGACCTGATGGCCAAGAGCAATGTTTCCTATACCTTCGGGCGCGAGTCACGGGAGCAGTATGGTGAATCCCTGGCGGGCGTGCGTCCCAGCCTGTGGGTTTATGACATCGACCCCTATCGGGAGCCGGGGAATCCTGACAGTAGATTGATTCGGTTTATTCAGGATTGGAAGATAGGGCCTCTTGGCAGCAGCGACAAACTGACGATGGGCTACTGTTTCCGTTACAAGCCGGGCAGTGGTTTTGCGATTCCCGAACCAAAGAATTATGACCCTGCGGATTTTGAGATTTTCCGACGCGGATTTAAGAAAGGACTGGATTTGTCGCGTGCAAGGATGATGAAGACTCTTGGCAAGGTATGGGAGGGTGAGGGGTATCTGTTTGCCAGCAGCGGCAGCGGCAACCTCAATCGTTCCCTGCTGACGACGACCATTTACGGCTGCAACGCAGAGTACCCGGATGGAGAGTGGGCCGCGCGGTCGAGAATATGGAAGTTCCATCAGGAGTATTTCTGCAATCTTGTCCATTTCCTGAAGACGGACTCTTGCGTTCCGGCGAAGCTGAAAAAGCAGGCGGAGACAACAGGCTTTATGCGAGGTGTTTTCGACGAAACTCAGGGGTGGCCAAGTCAGCTTTATATTCGTGAAGCCCGCCGGATGATTTCAACGTACGTTGTTACCCAGAAAGACATCGAAGGGAAAACCGACCCCGAACATTCGGTCGGGCTGGCATCCTATGGGGTTGATGACTGGCCTTACGCAACCGTGGTTGAGGACGGTAAAGTAGCACTGCAGGGCGGTGAATTCTCGATTCTGTATCTGGACGAAGGGAAATACAACGGTATCTACAAGATTCCCTATGAAGCCATTGTTCCTCTCAAAGAGGAATGTGATAATCTATTTGTGCCTGTGTGTTGTTCGGCGAGTCATATCGCCATGACATCCATCCGGATGGAGCCGGTATGGATGATCCTGGGTGAATCCGCCGGTGTCGCCGCCGCGATGGCGGTCAACAACCAAACACCGGTCCAGGATGTTGCCTATGATGAACTCAGAGCCAAACTGCTGGAGTTGGGACAGAAACTGGACAGGCAGAGGCCACAGGCCGGAAAGAAACACAAGTAGTCATCACAGCAGGAATAAAACAATGACAAGGCGGGTTGCGAGTGACACCAAAGAGGCTTTAGGGTAGTCCCCTGTTTCATGTTTGGGTAGAAACTTCTCGGGGAGGACAATATTATTGGGGTGGGGAAATATAAAAAATAAAAAGACTTGACAAAAGCGATGGGGTGGTATATAGGTTACAATATAAATGTGCGAAATTTCGGAGGAGTGTCCTCGAAACTTCCCAAATACGTAAGTTTGTGCTGTAACTATTTTGCAGCAATGAATTTGTGCATTTAGTACATAAGCGAAATAATCGTTTGACAGTGGAATTAGACGATGAGTAAATGGCGGAAGAGTAAATGGCGGAAGAGTAAATGGCGGAATTCAAATCATTAACACTATTTTAAGGAGGCTCACAATGTTCAGGAAATTATCTTTTTTAATGGCTGTTGTATTGGTGCTGTTATTGTCGGCACAGGCTGTGGCTACCGACTACTATCTCGATGCGGTCAACGGCGACGACAGTACGGGTGACGGCAGCTTCGGGGATCCGTGGAAATCGTTCAAAAACATCACAAGCTACTATCAAGCGAGTTACCGTCCGCCGGGATGGGTTGATATCCAGCCGGGAGACACAATTTATCTTATGGACGGCACCTACAATGAGTTGGTTTACTACGGCGGCAGCACCGGCCCCGAAACAAACGGTCCATACGTTGCATGCTGGAGATTCGAGGATGGAAGCGAGGGCAACCGATATCATATCAAGGCCTATCCCGGGCACAGTCCGGTATTGGATGCGCAATACGGGGGTATGGGAATCAGAATATGGTATTCGAGCTGGTGGGAGATTGACGGGCTTGAAATCAAAAACTCGGCTGACCGGGGGATTCTTATTGAAGGAAACGACGAAATAGAAATTCATAACGTTGACATCCACGAAGTCAGCGGCCCGGGGGGTTATAATAATGGGGGGATACATATTAATGGTTGTGACGAGGTGGAGATTTATGACAGCACTT
>CAZTKW010000282.1:0-5119 GCA_964614315.1 uncultured Pirellulales bacterium | reverse complement strand
GTGGTCTCCGGTATGTACCGCTGCGAAAGTACGAAAGGTCGTTAAGCTTTCACCGGGCTTGATAACTTTATTTGTTTTATATTCCACAGCTACATTTGCCTTATCCGGTTGCGGCATACTCACAGGCAGTGATACCAATTTTGGAACCATCTCCAAATGACCAACGCCGATTCCAAAATCTTCTTGCCAGATGTCGCTTATTGGCGTCCCGCCGCCGTAATCGGTTCCATTCATCCCCATATAATTTTCCTGCTTAAAACCAACCTTTAAAGGCAGCACCCAGTCCGGACGGTTTCTATATGAACCGCTTTGATATGACCAGAATGTTGGCTTGTCCTCTTTGGTTTTTTCCGCTTTCATTGTATACCGATTATTGACCCATTTATTTACCTCTAAGTTTCTATCGCCGATATTTGTATACTTGACCTCTAAAAGCACCATATAAGGAAATTTATCGTAAGCAGATGCGGTAATTTCCTTGCTTAAAGAACCGGACTTGCCTGTAATTATATGCATCTGGCCCTGTCCGGTTTTGTCATTAAGTCTTTCGGTTTTTTGGCTTATTATTGAAAAATCCGTTACATCTTTTCCTGAAACGGTAATGAATTCAGATGGCTGGAAATCACCAACTATGAAATTTTTATCTTTGAATTTAGCCACAACTCGGCTGTAAAGCTTCTCATTAAATTCCAGGCGGATATATTTTCCATTTACATGTACTTTAGCTTCTTGAAAACTCTCACAGAAACCTGTGCTTGGAGATATTGTTAAGGTTGCTGCGATTAATACGGTTAATATGTGAAGTTTGTTTATAATCGACACCTTACCTCCTTTGCAAAATTTAATTAACATCAACTATAGAGACTATTTTAAAACTATATTCATTTATGTTCATATTTATTTTGAGCAATGTTCGCGCTTTAGATTTCTGAAAGCTTTCGCCACTTTCGCCCGTCGGATTCGATAAGTTTATCAGCCTGGGCAAAGCTGTCGCTGCCTGCTGCATATTCATATGGAACACTGTTGCTGTTTTCCCAGGCTTTAAGTACCGGTGTTAATAATTGCCATGCGGTTTCTACCGCATCGTATCTGTTAAAAAGTGTCTGGTCGCCCACCATACAGTCCAGAAGAAGTCTTTGATAAGCCTCCGGCATGCTGATTCCAAAGACACTCTGGTAATCAAAGTGCATATTCAGCGTGCTCATACAAAGCTTTGAGCCCGGCCGTTTGGCCTGAAAGCTCAAAGAAATCCCTTCTTCAGGCTGTATCTGCAATACGAGAACATTTGCCTGCATATCTTCGAGGCCGGAGGAAACGAACATTGAATGTGGAACTTTTTTGAAAGTGATGGCTATTTCAGTGTCCTTATGCTTGAGTCTTTTACCCGTTCGCAGGTAGAAAGGAACATCTTTCCAACGCCAGTTGTCTATAAACAGTTTTGCTGCGACAAAAGTTTCTGTTTGTGATTCGGGATTGATTTGAGCCTCCTGCAGGTAACCCTTTACCTGCTCACCGTTTATTGAGCCCGGACCATATTGACCACGAACAACGAACTTGTCTAATTGTTCCATTTTAAAGGCTCGAACTGAACGAAGCAGCTTGACTTTCTCGTCGCGAATTCGGTCTGCTTTGAAAGATGTCGGAGGTTCCATTGCTGCCAGTGAAAGCATTTGAAGCATATGATTTTGAAACATATCGCGAAGAGCGCCTGCCTTGTCGTAATAACCGCCCCTGTGTTCTATCCCCAGTGATTCGGCAATCGTAATCTGAATATGGTCGATGTAGTTGCGGTTCCAGATAGGCTCGAATATGGCATTGGCAAACCGAAACATCAGGATATTCTGAACGGTCTCTTTACCGAGATAGTGGTCGATACGGCATATTTGCGATTCGTCAAAGCAGCGACTGATTTTGTTATTTAATTCAGCAGCGCTTTGCAAATCTTTGCCAAAGGGTTTTTCCACAACTAATCTGACCTGTTGTTTCGAATCGGACTTATCTTGACAGGCCAGTCCGGCTTTGCCGAGATGCTCTACGATTGTTTCATACAGAAAGGGCGGCACTGCAAGGTAAAAAAGCCGAACACCGGCAACTTTGTGTTTTTGGTCTAATTCAGCTAATCTTTTTGTGAGTTTATCATAAAAAGAACTATCGCTGTAATCGCCGCTTATATAATACAGCTTGTTAATAAAAGTCTTTAGTTCCTTATCGGTTGTATCGCCCCTTTTTTCCTGTATTGCCTGTTGTGAGTTTTGCCGAAACTGCTCGTCTGAAAAATCTTTTCTGCCGCACCCTAACAGATAAAATTGTTCACAGAGTAAGCCTTGCTTGGATATCTCCATCAGGCTTACGAGCAGTTTCCTGCTGGTAAGGTCCCCTGAGGCTCCGAAAACCACCAGAGCCGTGGCTGGAGCAGCTGTTTCGACGCAGATAATATCCTGTCCACTTAAGGATGGCCGGATTTTCTGCATAATGGCTATCCTCCTGTAACTTGTCCAATGTCAGGTAAGATATATAGCGATTGTAATAGTATTTAATCTTTGACCAATTCGAACTCACCTTTGTCGGCGCCGCAATCAGGACAGAGCCAACCTTCTGGCAGGTCTTCAAACGCGGTGCCGGCTTCAATGCCATTGTCTCGGTCGCCCACAGCAGGGTTGTAAACATATCCGCAAATAAGGCATTTGTATTTCTTCATATCTTTTCCCCCTTCTTTTATAAGGTACTGTAATATTTCCAACAGATTATATTCGCACCGGCCCGGATAGTCCACCTTTATCTTGAATGAGCTAAAAAACAACAGTATTATTTTTGTTATGCACTGGTCGGAGTGCATAAAAAACGATGTAGACAGGCTTAACTTTATGAATGGGATGGTTTATTCTTGTTGTAAGTATTCAATCGGGCCAATGTCGGCCGGTTTAAGAAGCAAATAAAACCCATCTGATGGATGTATCATTCATGCCTTAAAGCTACGATGGGGTCTACTTTGGCGGCGTTTACGGCCGGATATAATCCGAAGAGAATGCCGATGGTCATACTGATTAGAAGCGGCAGCAGAATTCCTTTCAACGTCATCACAGTTATCATACCGGAAAAATACGTTATTAAAAATGGGATAAGAGCGCCCAGACCTAAGCCAATGATACCCCCGGTAGTAGATAAAACTGTGGTTTCAATAAGGAACTGAAAAACAATCTGTCTTCGCTTGGCGCCGATTGCCCGCCGAATTCCTATCTCGCGCGTACGTTCTGTTACCGATGCCAGCATAATATTCATAATTCCGATTCCGCCGACTAACAAACTGATACCGGCGATGGAGCCAAGTACAATATTGAACCTTCGCTTCATAGCTTCGGCCTGCTTCAGAAGTGCCAGAGGAACGCTCACTGCATAATCCTTTTTCTTATGAAACCGTTCCAGCATTCTTTCAATGCCCGCCGCTACCGCCTCAACTTCCTTCGCATCATCAACCTGGACAATAATCTGGTGCAGTTCCACTTTATCCCTTTCGTCTCCGCTCGAAGTAATTTTCGTAGTTATGTCGCCAAAGTATTGGCGCGCTACTTCAATCGGAATATAAGCATCAACTTCCTGGTCGGGAATTTGAATGTTTCCGGCCTGCCCGCTTTCGCTTTTGACGATGCCAATGACCTCGAACTGGTCGCTCCCGATGCGAATGGTCTGGCCTATGCTGCTCTCGGTGGCCAGGATTTTCCGTGCTCCGAATTCAGTCAGAACTGCTACAGGGCCTTGTCTGTCCTGGTTGGATGACAGAAGCACACGCCCGGCAATGACCTCCCGGGGTACAAGCTCAAACCACTCCGGTGTCGTTCCCACAACGCGAAGCTCCATCGTTTTTTCACGAAGACGTGAGTCTTTGCGCATCAGTTTCACCGGTGCCGTCTGTTTGATATTCCTGAAACTCTCAGCGATTCTGGTATGGTCCTCATAAAGCAGTCCATAAATGCCCAGGTGTGAATGAGTTGTACTCGTGGCCTCTTCTTCCGCCGATTTGACCGACGAGATAATAATATTGTGACTCCCCAGCTTGCGAATCTGTTCAAGGGCTTCCTTGCTGGCGCCTTCTCCAACGGAAAGCATAGCAACAACGCTGCCTACACCAAAGACAACCCCCAGCATCGTCAGAAGCGAGCGCATCTTGTGAAGCAGCAGATTTTCGATGCCGAGCCATATATTCCGTACTAACCTAGTTCGCCTCATTGGAATTCCCTTCAATCCGGTCTATCTTGCCGTCTAACATATGAAGCTTGTGCTTGGCATAGGTGGCGATTGAGGATTCGTGAGTCACGATTATGATAGTTTTGCCCTGTTTGTTCAGCTTGACCAGCAGTTCCAGGATTTGTTCACCTGTCGCCGTATCCAGATTGCCGGTAGGTTCATCCGCAAAAAGAATCTGCGGGTCGTTCGCCAAGGCCCTGGCGATTGCGACCCTTTGCATTTGCCCGCCCGACAGCTCCGTTGGACGATGGCCTAATCTGTCTCCAAGTCCCACTTCTTCTGCTATTTCTTTCGCACGCTCAGCGCTTCGGGCTGAATCCCATCCAAGATAATATAAAGGCAATTCTATGTTTTTTTGGACGGTCAATTGGGGAATCAGGTTGAAGCTTTGGAATATGAATCCCAGATGTCTGAGCCGAAGTTCGCTTAGAGAATCATCTTTAAGCATACTCACATCCTGACCTTCAAGGTAATACTGGCCCGATGAAAGCCTGTCCAGGCATCCGAGGACGTTCATCATTGTACTTTTCCCTGAACCGCTTGGCCCCATGATAGCCCAGAAGCTGCCTCTCTTGAATGATATAGTTACACCGGCCAGAGCTCTGACCTCCTGCGTTCCCATCTGATATATCTTGTAGGCATCTTCCAGCCTGACTATTCCATTCTGTCCTTGCGCAGAGCCCTGTTCTATCATCTACTGATTCCTTTCCGCCCCGCGCCGTCTGGACCTTGTTCCTCCCGCTGGCTGACTACCTTGGGACTGCTCCCGCAATTTTTGTCGTTCTTCGGGTGACATGTTCTCAAAACGCTTGCGCATTTGCTCCCTCTGTTCCGAGGTCATGCTCTCGGAGCCCTCTCTTCCCGGTTGTCTTTGTCT
>CAZTKW010000281.1:0-5126 GCA_964614315.1 uncultured Pirellulales bacterium | reverse complement strand
GGAATGCCCTATGCCTAGTGTTTAGGCCACACGCAGGCGGTTCGCCACACTTGTTAAAGGTGCAGCTTTTATACCTCTATCTTTGGCTTTCGCTTCGTGTGTCCACGTCCCCCACCTCGTACTGAGGTCAGCCCCAGGTGTCCTGAGTGTGGGCATGGATTGAGCTTGCTAGGCCATCCATAGAGTATTGGCCTACAATAGCAAAGAGGGATAGCTATAAAAGCCATCCCCCCTCACTATCGTTACAATATGGCTAATCCGATATGTAGCAATATCTGTTAGATTTAGCTATAAGCTAGCTTCAATTGATTAGCAGCTTATAACCTTGAGTCTTAACCCAGTGGTTTAGTCTTTGACGCTCAGTACCGTTTAGAGTACCGCTATTCTTAGGCTTGCCAGCTTTGCGCTGTCGTGGCGCTCCCAGTGGTTTTCCCTGCAGGCGCTTTGTCACTAGCTTCTGAATGGCCGCAGGAATTTGATTCCATAGCGTTTGAGCATCCAGCTTATCAATTTGCTTATTCTCAAACTCTACCTCGCCAACTAGCAACTCTGCCAATTCGGTTTCGTCGCCATCGCTATTAGTGATCGTCTCCGACAAGTAACCTTGATAGTATTGGCTGTGTAGTTTAAATTGCGCCCACCAGTTCTGCCAGTCACGTCTAGCTATGGTATAGGCAAACGCTGCGTCTTCAGTTCCGCTATCCAGGATAGCTGCTACCAATTCCTGGAATAAGTCCTGGCGCTCCTCTTGTGGTACTTTGCGACTGAAGATATATCCAGCTTCAATTGCCAGCTTTGCGTTTATTCCTAGTGCTTCGACTTGCTTTGCAGTTTGCTTTACTAGCTCAATGAAGCTGTCATCCCGGTCAAAGTTAGGCCCTAGCATAGCCTTGCTTATATTCTGATATGTGGCTTTTGTTGTTATTATCAATTTCACCTCCGACTTTTTTAATTTTGCCACATATCGGATCACCAGCTGCCAGATATTCAATTGTTAAGGTTCAATCATCCAGTATCCATCATCACACAAAAGGACAGATTGTTAGCATCAGCTAGTATCATTGTGCTTTACAAAAGATGCTTTTGAAAAGGAAAGGAAGTAATTACTTTTTTAGCTTAGATTGAAAATAGAAAAATTTAATTTGGTGATAAACATTAAATTGGAATTCGCAAGAAGGCAGACAGTTTGCCTGTTTCCCATTGGCACAGGCAGGACTTTAATTGCGGTGCTCTGCCTCAAGCACTTGTCTTTGAGCCCACCACTCAATGTTGAGGTGGGTTAAAACCCCGAGAAACTGGAAGCCCACCCTCGTACTTTATTGATACACGAGTTAATTATGGTGATTTGGCCAAGCTGTGCGACCAATTCCCTTAATCATCCTTGTTAGCTGCCCCAAACCCTGTAGTCTTACAGGCTAATCTGGCTAATTTTAGGGATTTACGGCGTCTTTCTCGCTCATCAGTGGTGAGCTGTCTAGGTTTTACTGGTAACCTCAGCCATTTCTTGGGAAACTCATATTCTTTAGCTTGGCCTTCCCTGCGAATTGGCTTGAGTCCCATTTCCATTATTCGGCGCTGCCACAACTTGTTATAAGTAAAAACGTTGATCATAGGCTCGTCTTCATTGAAGTTGACAACGGTTTCCTTTTCTTCTCGGGTGAGTTTGACTTGCATTTAAGTTTCCCTGCTTGAGCCTTTGGTCTTCTCCTCAAGTTCCTCCTTCATGATGTCGTCAGCCAAACTCTGGGTGCACTGCCCTTGCCGGATCCTGCCAAGCTATCTCCTCAGTTATCCCTTTATCTGTTAATCGATAAAACTGCTTTTTCTCAAGGAAGTCATAAATCGCTGGCTCTGTCTTGCCAGTGGGTTCAACTAATCCTAGCAGCTTAAACCAGTGGAAATACTTGGCGAAACTTGAATAGTTGGGCCTCCTAAAAGCTTTCTCGCCTATCTCCACTCTTTCCTTATTCATCCTCTTTATCTCTTGGCTCAGGGCATAGTAGATGTCAGCAGCGCAAGCCTCACCGTGCTCTTCAAAGTAATGTTTAATGAAAAGTCCTGGTCGGTATTCACTAGCTGCCCTTCCCCAGGGGACGGCTGTGCTCCGGTGTGTAACTTGTTTTTTCGTCGCCTTAGCTCTTGGCTTCTTCGTTTTCCCAGACTTTGTCATAGTCTTCATGCAAATCCTTAACTGAATACTGCAAATAGACTGAAGTAGTTGTTGGAGATTGATGTCCTAATATCTTTTGCAATCGCTCTATGCTCATGCCTCTTTTAATGCAGTGGATAGCAAAGGAGTGGCGCAAGTGATGAGGGTGCAATTTTCTGTGTTGGGAGACAGCAGGATCCCCTATCTCCTTTATCCCAGCTCTTCTACCCAGCTTCCAGAAGATTTGGTCAACCCTCTGCCTAGTTATAGGAAATAGCAAATCACCCTTATATCGAAATTGGTTTCGCCACTCGAGGTACCCTTTAACCATGTTCAGAGTGGCTTGGTCGATAGGCACTATCCTTCTCCTTTCTACTACCTTGCCATCCTTCTTTCGCATCTTCTGCACCTTAATGACAACAGCTCGGTTGTCAAAGTCGATATCTTGGGCCCGTATGCTGATTAGCTCGCTGACTCTGATGCCGGTGCGCCACGGGATGCGGACAAGCAGGATATCCCTTGAATTAGTGGCAGCAGCAATCAGTCTCTCTACCTGCTCAGGTTCAAGATATCCTTTTAAGTCGCGTATTGGGGTAACTTCAGGCATGGCCCTGCCTAACTATGTCTACATTGTCATTATTTAGCATAATCGTTTCCACACAAGCGTTGCTCCAGCCATCTAACAATGGCTTCAAGGTGGGCCGGTTTTACTTCTCTTTGCGAAAGTATCCGCTCCAAATTGAAGCAATTTTCGCCCGGTCCAAGATGAATTACAGGAGCACCCTCGCTGCGCCAGATGGCCAATACTTGTTCGACGGTCATGCCTAGAAATGCTTCAATATTTTCCTTGCGGTCTACGTAGTCTGGAAAGTCTAGGTTTTTCCTTTCTTTATCTATACTGTTTTCTCTTATGTAACTCTTAAATGGTAAAAAACTTGGACTACCTGGACTGCCTAGACCTGATTCCGTGCTATTTTCACGGATTTTAATACCTTGCCAGCTTGGGATTCTTTTGCCTTTAATGTTAGACTTGGTCGTCTTGATTGTAATACCTGGTTGGTTCTGAAGCCTTCTCGCAAAAGAATTGGGTTTCAAGGTTGGTATTTTGTTCTGAGTGCAGTACTTCAAGAATCTGGCATAGAGGCCTTCTTTAGATGTGCAAGCATTTGGGTCACAGTCACAACAATCTACAACAAAAGCATAAACCGGATCGGCGGCCCTCATGTACATTTCCTGAACGTCATCTGAAGATAACTCGTAATCAAAATCACCCCTTGCAAGCAGTCGTTCTAAAGCCTTAAGTGCCACATTGAGCAACCCCGATAGTTCCTCTCTGGTTGTCAGTTTTTGTAATATTTGCCTATCTGCCTTCCCTTCAGGGAATTCATTGGGAAAGTTAACCAGTATCCACCTGCGCCAAAATGCGTAAGAATCATCGTCAAGGATAATTGGTGGTTTGTTGCAAGAAAAGATTAGCCTCGCATAGTTGCAAAAAGGGAAAGAATCTCTGAATTTTTTCTCAGCGTCAATGGGATCGCCACCCGTCAACATCTTAAATATTCCTGTGTCATTCATTGGCCGCGACGGGATGTCGGCATATAAATTGGCCAACTTGCCGCAGAGGTTGGACGTAGAGAAGCGACGCTGTACCAGTGCTTGGAGAGATTGGTGGGAAACATTGTTCTTGCCCAGAAATTCCTCTATTAGTCTTTGCAATACACTTTTGCCGTTAGCCCCATTACCGACGAACAAAAAGGCACGTTGAATGCTGTAATCAGGAATAAGAAGGTAGCCGAAAAGTTCTTCGATGAGCGGTATGTCCCTCTCGGCCAGAATTTCAGCAAGAAATTGTTTTAACTTTGGGCAATCAGCCGAGGGGTCGTAAAATAAGGGTATCCTGATAGTTGAAAGAAGGTTAAAGGTATGCGGGCGAAGTTCTCCAGTCTTAATATCGTAGAGACCATTGCTCAGGTTTAGAGTCCATTTCTGATTATTGAAATCTTCTCGGTTCACATAGGTGGCAGAACTAATGAAGCTGAGAATTTCGTTGGCTCTATGGGCGGTATAGTGTGTGTTCAGGCTTATATTCACCTGCTCTCTTATTACAGCCTCTCCATTGGGCTTGTACACTCCATCTTCATAAACCAAAACCTCCCCTGTGTCCCTAAATGTCTTGAGGATAAAATCTCCCATAATTTCCTTCGCCAACTCTGGGCAATTGACGTTCGTACGTCTGTCCTTTAATTCGGTGCTTTTTGTTGTGCAAGGTGGTGGCAGGTTCTCACTGCGGCACAGGTCTTCTATAGCCTCCCTGAAGCTCAGGTTCTTATACTTCATTATGAAATCAATAACATCGCCATGTGCCCCACATCCATAGCAGTAGAAATTTCCAGGATAAACCGTCAATGACGGTTTGTTGTCTTTGTGGAAAGGACACAGTCCTTGCCAATATCCCTTCCCTACTGTTTTTGGTTGTACGTACTTGGCAATTGCATTCTGACAATTAATTTTCTCCTTTAGTTCCTCAATGGAATTAGGTCGTTGACTCACGGCACTGGAAAGGCGTGCCATAAGGAGAGAAAACTCCCTTTGCCCTATGATTGGCACATCCTTAACAACCTTGTATTCGCCGTCGGGGATTTCACTTGGGGGAATTGTTGCTAGACTTGCCTCTCCTAGCAAATCAATGGAGAACCCGTGAACCCGTTGTTTTTTTGCTGGCGCAGAAGCCACCTGAAAATACGCATGCCTCCCCTCATGTGGTGTTCCCGCCGTAAAGGTTTCCATATCTCCAGCGAAGCGCTGATAAAGCTTGGCGTCCTCGAAATCAGCAACAACTAGATTGCCGCTTGTCCTGCCACAGACCACGGCAAAGTTTCCTTGCCATGTTTGTAGCTTTTTCTTTGGATAGAGTTCTGACTGGTACATCTTCCACGCTACGGCTGGTTCTTTGGAATGGGAATTTAAGGGTATGATG
>CAZTKW010000280.1:0-5142 GCA_964614315.1 uncultured Pirellulales bacterium | reverse complement strand
GATTATTCGCGATAATCCCGACATACAGGCCGTTTATTCTGGCGACGCCGCAGATAATCTCCTCGCCCTTGTCCGGGAAAAGCTCCCAGAACAGGCTGTTATCGACCACGCGCGCGATTACCTGCCGCATATCGTAGGTCATCCGGTAATCCGCCGGGAAAATGCCCTCTATCTCCGCCGGGTCGAATCGCGGCGGCGCGGGCTTTTGGCCGTAGCGGTAATAGTCGATAGCCGTTGTCGGGAGTTTCGATATCTCCTCGCGGATTTTTGCGAGCGCGGTCTCGTCGTCCGGGACGCGATGGTCGGCACAATTGGAGATGTGGACGTGGATATCCGGCCCGCCGATATCGAGCGATGTGATATGCTGGCTCTTGCCGCCCTTGACAAGCGCCGCGCCGGCGATGACCATATACGCCTGCTCGGTCATATAGACGATGTCGCTGATTATCGGCATATAGCCGCCGCCCGCGATGCAGTCGCCGAACACGCCCGCAATTTGCGGCACCTGTTGAGCCGAGAGCAGGGCGTTCATCTTGAAGATATATCCCGCGCCACTGTTGCCGGGGAACGTATTTATCTGCTCAGGTAGAAACAGTCCGCTGCAGTCGATTAGATAAACCACCGGCAAACGGAGCCGCAGCGCGACCTCCTGCGCCCGCTCGATCTTCTCCGGCGTGAGCGGCCACCACGAGCCGGACGCGACGGTGTTGTCGTTCGCGATGACCACCGTGTAGCGCCCTTCGATCTTTACGAACGCGGTGATGACGCCCGCGTTGGGCGATTTCCGCGCGTGTTTGCCCTCGCCGAACTCCAGGCCGTAGTTGACGAACGTCCCGATGGGGAAAACCTCCGTGCCGGGGTCCTTGAGAAGCTCGATGCGCTCGAAGGTGGTCATCTTGCCTTTCTCGTGGACGCGATCGACATATTTCTGTCCCCAGCCGGCGGCGATCTCCTCCCGCGCGTCTATATAGCGCTTGTTGAGCGTTTCCATATACGCCATATTCGACTGAAAGACCTGCGGGTCCATAAACGACTCGACCGCCGACCCGATCTGCTGCAGAATTACCTTTGCCATAGTTGACCTTTCGATTGACTATTGACTATTGACTATTGACTATTGCCCCACCGCACACCGCACTCCGCACGCGTTAACCACAGAGAGCACGGAGAAAACACAGAGTGCACAGAGATATTATGGATGTCGGCATGAGATTTCCACTGCTCGATGTCGCCGAAACGGTGCAATTAACGGGAAATCCGCTGCTCTACAAGGAAAAACCACAACCTTGTTTTAACTCCGGGCAACTATTTATTTCTTATCCAGAACTATTTTTTGCTTCTCCAAAACTATTTATTTCTACCCCTAAACAATTATTTATAGCTCCCCAACCATTTATTATAAATTCCCAACTATTTTTATTAGCTCTAGAACTATTTTTTTATTACCCCTACTATTTTCCGGTATTTTCGCCTTCCTCGTCGCCCTTTTTGTCGTAGAAATCGCTCGCTTTTAGCCATCTTTTATCGAAAAAATCGTCCTCCTCGGGCGTGAGGCGCACGAACTCGACCTTATATCCCGATGCACGCGCTAAACCCACGACCGACGAGAATGTGGCGGTATCGAATTTCCTGCGGCGCTTAAGTCGCGTTATCGTCGCGGGCGAAACGCCGGAATACTCCGAGAGCGTCAGATTGTTGTAGCCGGAATCTTTCATCAAATCGAGCAGTTTCGACATCAATTTGTGCAATATCACAACGGTTTTCGTTTTGTTTTTTTTTCGCTGCTTTGCACGCTCGTTACATTTCGCTTTATAGCGGGCGCGTTGCTCCTTGGATGTTTGCCAATAGGCCATTTATCCTCCTTATATTATTAATCCCGTAGGGGCGGTTCGTGAACCGCCCGCCGCTAACTTTGTATTGCAATTAAGGATTTTGGAAGAAATAAATATCTTTTGAAAGCCCGAATTGATAACCTATTTGCAGGTCTGAATAATTCTTCTTTCCGGTGCTAGGGTCTAATGCCGCATGGCTAAGATATTTATACATCCTATTCGCGATTGGAAACCTGCCCGTTTCTTTATAAGTATCTCTCCAAACCGAAATACTGTCGAAAGCCTCTTCGCAACCCATACGGGCATAAGTTTCGAAAACAACAAATCTTACGTTTTCCGGAGGTATATTAACCGAATTAAGGAACTCTTCATATTCTGCGTTCGCCGAAGATAGACTGCTTTCAAGTTTTTGTATTTCTAAACTAAATTCTCCGACTCTTTTTTCTAAAATCTCGATTTTATTTATGACGCCTATATATTTCTCATCCAATCTAGATCTGACAAGGCTATCTATAACGACTTCTACTTTTTCCTCGGATATAGATTGGATTCTACCATCAATGTCTTTCTCTTCTAAAGCAACTAATATCATTTCGTCGATTCGGTCACTGACAGTATTTAGAATCCCTTCTTGTTTCCTTTGCAATTCTTTTTCTGCTAATTCGTTCAATGATCCCATAGTATTCCCTGTTAGCCATATAAAAATCGATCCCGCAATTGCAAGCAAACCTACTAAACTTATCGCGGTGAACTTAGTCATTTTAATCAGTTCCTTGCGAAAATCCTTCAATTCAGTATTATACGCTTTTTGAAGGTCGATTACGTTAGGTTGGTTTTTTTCTTTTTCGCTCATTTTCAATCCTTTCTTTTCCGTCAACCAATTCGATTTGCTGTAGACTTACTTTTGCTATAGTTAACCTCGATTTATGATTTTTGATTACCCCATCATCCCCACGAAAGTCTCCGTATTTGAAGAAGGGTCTTGGGTCTCGGGTATAGGGTCTAGTGCTCGCCGCAACCGGATTATCGGGTAGTGGGGACGGGCACAAGCCCCAAGCCCCAAGCCCCAATACCCAATACCCAATACCCAATACCCGATACCCTTTTGACATTTTTCCCACTAAAAGCTTTTCATCAGCGGCACGAACGTCTCTGTGTTGTATTTTTCCTCCTTAAATTCCACCGTGCCCAATATCTCCAGATGCAGCGGTATCGTGGTCTTTATGCCCTCGATGCGGAAAACGCGCAGCGCGTTCTCCATCGTCTCTATCGCCGCCGCGCGGGTTGCGCCGTGCGCGATAATCTTGCAAATCATCGAATCGTAGAACGTCGGTATCCGGTAGCCCTTTTTTACGTGGGTGTCCAGGCGTATCGTCCCCGGGCCGGTATCGGTCGGCGGGACGAATTTCGTTATCGTCCCCGGCGACGGCCTGAAATTGTCGTAGGGGTCCTCCGCGTTTATCCGGCACTCGATAGCGTGTCCGCTGAATTTAACGTCGCGCTGCACGAGCGACAACCGCCGGTTCGCCGCTATCGCTATCTGCTCGGCAACGATGTCGAACCCGGTTATCATCTCGGTTACCGGGTGCTCGACCTGCAGCCGCGTGTTCATCTCCATAAAGTAGAGTTTGCCGTCGGCGTCCATCAGGAACTCGACCGTCCCGGCGTTGACGTAGCCGATTTTCGCGACCGACTGCGCGACCTTGCGGCCTATCTTCGTGCGGATTTCGTCGGAGACCGCGGGCGACGGCGATTCTTCGATGAGTTTCTGGTTCGACCGCTGGACAGAGCACTCGCGCTCGCCGAGATGGACAGCGCCGCCGTAGGAGTCCGCGAGTATCTGGAACTCGATATGGTGCCCCCGCTGGATAAGCTTTTCGAGATAGAGCGCGGGGTTGCCGAACGCCTTCTCGGCCTCCATTCGGCATTTCGGGTAGTTTTCCCGGAGCTCGGATTCGTCTTTGCACTTGCGGATACCCTTGCCGCCGCCACCCGCGGTCGCCTTCAGCAGGACGGGATAGCCGACCTTTTCGGCGAGTTTCGCAGCTTCCTCGACATCGCGCAAATTGCCGTCCGAGCCGGGGATAGTCGGCAGACCGGCCTCTTTAAGCGTATGCTTGGCGAGCGATTTATCGCCCATTAACCGGATAGATTCCGCTTTCGGGCCGATGAACGTCAGCTTCTGCTGCTCGCAGGCGTATGCGAACTGCGCATTCTCCGCGAGAAAACCGAAACCGGGGTGCACCGCCTGACAATCGTGGTTGATAGCCGCCGCGAGAATGGCCTCCATATTGAGATAGCTTTCCGCGCTCGGGCCGGGGCCGATACACACGGAAAAATCCGCTTGTTCGAGATGCGGCGATTCGGCGTCGGCCTCGGAATACACCGCCACCGTCTCGATGCCGAGTTCTTTGCACGCGTGAATGACTCGCAATGCGACTTCGCCGCGATTGGCGATCAGGATTCGTTTAAACATATCGCGCTCCTTTATCGACTATTGACTATTTTCGATTGACTATTGACGATTGGTCCGCACTCTGCACTCCGCACTCTGCACACTAGGGAGAGCGCGGAGAAATTGCGGGAGTAAAATAATGGGAAGCCGGTTCGATTGCAATAAAAAAAGGGCGACCTTTCGATCACCCCTCTTAATCTGTCATTGCGAGCCGAAGGCGAAGCAATCTCTTTGCATTCGAGTAGATTGCCGCGTCGCTCCGCTCCTCGCAATGACGAGAACGGGCCTTTGCCTTTTCTTCCCCCCTGGAGGTGTGATCGGGTGGGGCAACTCTTAACTTTTAACTCTTAACTCTCAACCTTTTTTTTCTTCTTCGTCCAGACCATCGATTTCGGCAACATCCCCAACTCCAGAAGGCGTGATTCGTCTATTCCCCAGAACGAGACGGCGCGAAGATACACTCTCCGCAGCATCTGGTTGCCCTCTTTGCGAAGACCCCGTCTTGCCACGATAATCGCCTTTTTCTCCGCACGTTCGCGTGAGGCCGGAGCCATCGCGGTTTTCAGCGATGTCAATTGTTCGCGCAGGGCCTCGAACGGCACCGACGGCAGTAAAACATCCGACATCTCGGCAGGAAGGTTGTCGAAAGCCTCGACCATATTCTCAGCCATTGCGACTAATTCCGAACGCCGCTTCGGGACTTTCACGTCCAACATAAACCGTTCGGCGAGGTATTTTTTCGATTCATCGTCGACCGTAACCGACTCGCCGCGAACCAAATTACGGCAACGGTAAACATGCTCGCGCATCTTGTTGCTTCGCTCCTTAATTACAGCGTAAACGGCCTTCAGGTCG
>CAZTKW010000279.1:0-5171 GCA_964614315.1 uncultured Pirellulales bacterium | reverse complement strand
TCTGTTTCCATTCGAGGAATTTGTCAATTGCTTCTTTGAATTTCATAAAACTACCCGCCAAGTTTGGGTTCGGCAGGTAGTTTCAGAAGGCAAAAACTATAATGGTCCTCCTCCGTTGACTATCGCTTCCCCCAAACTCAGCTGTTTAGGTTATATAGCGATAGCGACCTTTTGCCTTCTACATCTCAATACACAAGATACCCCAACGAAAAAACAAGTCAAATGAGGATAAGTGGATAAGTGATGAGGGCTTCTTATCGCTATGATGCGGTGTGCGTAGCCGAGTTTAGTTTTATTTAATTTTACAACTTCGAAGTAAAAATAATATAAATTTAAAAACCCCATCACTGGGGTTTCCTTTGAATCTCGAAGAAGCCCAACCCTAAGAAAAGACTTTCTATCAGCCTTTTGGCATTTATAGGTAAATCTTTATTACTATTGCGCTACAACCCCTTCTTCAACGGGGAGTTTAAAGTCCTTGCTGACTTGGATAACGTTCCCGATGCCACTCTCCTCTACTTGTTCCCCTTTCATTTTTTCAAACTTATTTCCTAAAATTTTATAGACCCTTCCTGGTTGTAGATTTCTTGCGGGAGTAAAGGTAAGTGACACATAACAATCTTCGTATATTTTTGTTAATCTCATTCCTATCGCTTCGTTTTCTGCCAAATCCTTATCATACCATTCTTTGTCAGTCAAGAAAGTCGAATAATTAAATTTGCCATCTTGAACTTTAATCTTTGCATTCTCAAAATCAACCACCCTTTTGCCAGACAAAGGTTCCTGCATCGTCTCATCGAAATATTCCACGTATCTATGTATTCCAACGGAGAGTAATGATTCATTAGGAATATTTGTATTCCCAGTCAAAGTGATTTCTCTGCCTTCCAGACTTATATCAAAATCTATAAAGTATGCTTCTTGAAGCGCTTCTAGTTCTTCTTCCTGAATTCCTTGGGTCGGCACTGTGGTTTCTGTTTTCTTTTCGCCACCGCTACTAATGGCAATAATTATAATAATAATTATCAGAAACAAACCGCCCAAAATTAAATATTTTTTTGACATTTTATGATAATGATTGTCTAATCTTTTAATTCCGACCTTTAACTTATTTTCTTTCCGTGTTTTTAGACTATCATTTTCCAGCTTGAAAATCAATGTTAATAAAAAAAATGGTAATTTATGAGAAATTGTGGTATTCTTGATATTATGGTATTCTAAATATAGAAGGTTAAATTAAAAATAAAATTTCAATTTTATGAGTAAGGAATTTAAAGAAAAATTTTTAAAGGCTATAAAAGAAACTTTTTATGCTTACAATAAGTATGGTGCAAGGAGTAATAAAAAATTAATCCCGATCCATCTTTGGATTGCGAATCAAATTATTTCTGGGCTTGGGAAGGATTATTCTGTGAGGAGCTTAGGTCATCATGGTGAATATAAAATAAAGGGGAAATATTATACTAAAGTAGTAGACATCACAATTTTTAAGAATAAAAAACAAGGTCAAGAGCCAATTGTAACAGCGAGCTTTAAGTTCGTGACCTCAAATTACGCTCAAAATTCAAACAATTATTTTGAAAATCTACTCGGGGAGACAGCAAATATTAAAAGAGTCAATGTCGGTTTCGCCCATTTTCTTCTTTTAAGAGGGCGGACTCCATATTATGATAAAGCAGCTGGAAATAAACGAGGTAAATTAAAAAAATTGGAGATTCTATCCGAACACCATATTAAAAAATATATTTATCTTTTTAAGGATTTAGATTTTCCGCATAAACCTGATGTCCTGGGAATGGCAGTGATTGATTTTGATAAAGAGGGAAAGCCTTCCTTTTCTGATTTAGAGAAGTTAAAATTAGAAGAAGATACTATTGAGATGTTAAAAAATGATTTTTCGATTGAAAAATTTATAGAAAAAACGAAAGCGTTATGCAAAATCAAAAGCTAAATATAAATAATTTACCGTTATATATGAAGGTAACGGATAAAAAGTTAAACGGGGTTGTATATACGCCCGAGTGGATTGTTAATTTAATATTGGATAGAGTTAACTACAAAAATAATATTTTTAATAAAAAAATAGTAGACCCTTCATGTGGAGAGGGTATTTTTTTAATGTTCGCTGTCAATCGCTTCTTACAAGATTGTAAGAAAAATAATTTTAGGTCTGATAAAATTAAGAGGTCGTTGGAAGAGAATATTTATGGTTTCGATATTGATAAAAAAGCTGTTGTTGAATGTAAAAACAATTTAGATAAAATTGTTGAATCTCACGGGATAAAAAATGTAAACTGGAATATTTTACAAATGGATAGTTTAGACAAAGATACGGTTAAAAAATATTTTAATTTTTTTGACTTTGTTGTTGGCAATCCTCCTTATATCAGAATTCAACATTTAGGGAATCGTAGGAGAACAAAAATACAAAAAGAATGGAATTTCTGTAAGAGTGGTTCTACTGATACATATATTGGTTTCTTTGAGCTTGGTATTAATTTATTAAATAATTCAGGGCAGCTAGGGTATATTACTCCAAACACATACTTCAAAACACAAACAGCCGAATCGTTAAGGCTTTATCTCTCAAAAAATGAATTTATTAAAGAGATTATTGATTTCAAGCAACATCAAGTTTTTGATAATGCAACCACCTACTCTGCTATTACGATATTAAAAAAAGATTGGAAAGAGAATAATCTTTATTACTTTGCTGGCAATAAGAATAGTATTAAATATGTCGATAAAATTAAATTTTCGAATATTAACTATAAAAAATGGGTTTTTGCGTCAAATGGCAATTTGGACAAAATAAGAGAGATCAGAAATAGAGGTGTTCATTTAGGTGAAATAGCAAGAATACATGTTGGTATTACAACATTGGCAGACAGTTTTTATATTTTTGAAAATCCAATCTTTGAAAAAAATAAAGCAACATTCAAACTTAAAGACGGAAGAATGTTTACCATAGAAAAAAATATTTTAAAGCCTATAATAAAAGCTTCAATCTTAAAATCAGCCAAAGACGAACAAAATAGGTATATTATATATCCCTACAAAAAAATAAATGGGAGATCTGAAATTATACAAAAAGACGAGCTCAAAAAGAAGTATCCTCTTACCTATGAATACTTTTCAGCAATAAAGGAACGATTATTGTTAAGGGATAAAGGCAAAAATAGAGTATCGCCCTGGTATGCATTTGGTCGTTCACAAGGACTTAGCACTTCTTGGGGTAAGAAAATACTTCTTGCTCCTTTGAAAATAAAACCTAATTTTATAGTATGGGAGAAAGAGGATTACACATTTTATGCAGGTTATTGTATTAAATTCGATGGGGATTTACGTTGGTTAGCCAAACAACTAAATTCAGACGATATGGAATTTTACATTAAACATACTTCGAGAGATTATCAAAGTGGATATAAGTCGTATGCCAAATCTTTTATTGCTAATTTCGGAATAAAAGGATATAAAACTGCACAGGCACAGCTTGCTTTTTAAATGATAAGCTACTCTAAAAAATAAAAAAACGCCCATCATTTGAGGCATTTATGTTTCCTTGACACTCTTTTGAATTTTTAATACACTTACGCTATAATTAAAATATAGATATGGAAATCACATACTCCACCATTAAAAATATTGACCAAAATTCTACTGCTGGAAATATTGCACATAATCGAGGATTATTGACAAAAAAAATCGATCCCTCGATTGATGTCAGTTCAGAAACAGCCCCTGTTTTAAATATTCCTAAAAAAAAGAAGGAAAAAGAAAAACTCCCTACTCTTTCTCCCACCCCTGTTTCAAAATAGTAACATTCACCTGCCCAAGTCGTTGTGCTTCTAACTGCGGTCTCTGTTCAGCAGGAATGTTGGGGGGAATGCCTGGACGCCATAATTTGTAGTGCGAAACAAAAATATCCGTAGCGGATTCACTCTCTACATAGGCTCCTTTCACCGTATATTCAAGCTCGTCTTGATCAGAACTATTTAGTATTTCTACTGGATTGAAAGGATTCTTTATCTCCATCTCTTCCTCGTATTTTTCATACAACTGCCACATCAAATCCTCCACTTCTTTTGGGGGATTGTTTATTTTCAACTTTAATTCTTTCGCCTCTTTTCTGTTAATGGGATGACCATGAAAAAATAACTTTGCGGTTAAGGCATCAACAATTTCGTCTATGGTATGTTCTTCTTTCTGCTTCATATGGAGACGGAGTAATTTTTTAGCAATCATTCTCGATTGAGAATAAAATCTATGGATATTCCCTAATGCCAAAGGATGCACTTTTTGTGCTAAAATATTAAAGGCTTGAACCAACTCATCTTCATGCTTAATGCCCACCGCATCTTTTACAAATGAAATATAAGAGGCTGCATCCTCTACATTTATTCCGATTGGATTGCCCTTGGCGTCAGGAGGATTGAATTCGTTAGCAACTTTTGGATCGACAGGACCTAATTCTCCCATGCGGTGCATCCAAATTTGATTTGCTCCTAACGCAGTAAGTGTGGCAGCACTATATGCTTTATACGGTATTAAAATTTCAAAATCAGAAGTAAACTCTCTTATTAAGGTGGCGAGCTTCCACGGCACTACACCAACCCCACCAAAACTATGAAGAAACAAGTCCACCTTAATATTGCCTTGTTTACTCAACTCTTTTAAATGATCATAAATCCGCCTCACTGCATCATCAGCCATTTGATAAGAGGCATTGCCTCTCGTGCTTACAACATAAGAGATTATATTTGTTCCACCCCGTTCCTTTTCTAATTTCTTCATTAATTCAATTCTCTTATCTTTTGGAGTAAGTTTCTTTTGTTTTTTAGCTTTCTGTGGCATATATTTAATAATAGCAAACTATTTATAGCTTAGTCAAGAGCAGAATCAAAAAAGCCCCATCATAAGCAACAGGGCTTTTTGATAATTCTACTACTCCCCCTCTTCACCTTCTCCCTCTTCTTCTCCCCCTGTTTCTTCTGGTGCTTCTTCTTTATTTTCTTCCTTTTCTTCGCCTTCAGCTTGGTTTTTGATTTCTTCTAATGGCATTGTAATATAAGCGTCTGATTATCATTTCTCAGACACTTGGTCTAATTCTTAATGTGTGGTCGACCTTTTACTGCTGGTTTTTCACAATCCCTTTTTGTTTTAGCCAACCT
>CAZTKW010000278.1:0-5193 GCA_964614315.1 uncultured Pirellulales bacterium | reverse complement strand
AGCCGGTCTGTGCAGGTAAATACGAGCATAAAGGTTTGCCAGTCCTCGCTTTGCCAGAGGTATCGGTATGCTCGGATTCTTGCTTCAAGTGTTTTATCCAAATCCGAAAGAAATAGTTCCATCGAACTATGGGCCATTTGAGAATCGACATCCAGACGATAGTCCATCTTTTGAAGCTGGGGCACTAAGGATTTTGGATAGACACTTTTCTCAAAATCTATGGAAACAAAACCTGAAATATGAACTCCATCCATTTCACGCACTGGATAGGTGGAGGGCACATTAAAAATAATGGATTTCCCCTGCCGCTGTTCCCAAAAGGGGCTCACCTTTAAATCATTGAAATTCGGGAACCTCATCTTGTAGGAACCGTCGTGTAAATCCATAAAACCGAATATCCCATGTCGGCCGGGATTTTCACCCGTAATCATTGATGACCACGCCACCGAAGAAATCTCAGGAATAGAGGACTGCATTTTTTTAAATACACCATCCGAAATCAACCCTCCGGTGTTGGGCATAACTCCTGTCTCAGCAAAGTTTTTAAGCATACCGAAGGGTACGCCGTCCAGGCCTATTATTATAGTCTTGCCGTCTCCACCCATAGTCTCAATCCAACACGGTAATTATCCCGCCGGCACATATATTCTCATCATGGACAAGAACAAAGCGGCCCAGTTCCTGAACATCGTTGAAATCTTTGATGGCTAAAGGTCGTTTGGTTTTGATAATGACCTCTGCCACTTCGAGATTCTTCAATATCTCAGCATCCTCCTCGATAACTTCTAGCGTTGAGGAGTTAATCCTTTTATTAATCCTTTCAATTTTGCAGCTTGTCTCCTGGGTAGCGCATCGTATGTTCAATTTTTGACTCCTGTTAAAGTCCTGTTTGGCCATCCAGAAAATATTAGCCGAAACCTTGTTTGTCAAGGTCGGCTCGGCCCCCGGCAAACATACTACATTGCCACGCTCAAGAAATACCGAATCGGCCGTTGTAAGCCCGATACATTCCCCCGCAACAGCTCTATCTGTATCCTCCAGAAACTTATCGATGGAATTAACCCCTGTTATTTGCTCGCTTGGCAGGATTTTTATCTCGGCCCCTTTTTCGATAACACCTGACTCAACTCTGCCCGCATTTATTCTCTTGTCCCCAATCTTGTAAACGTCCTGGATGGGCAATAGTAACGCCTTATCTTCTGGCGGCTGCTTATTTTGCAAAGTGTCTAAACTTTCAAGAAACGTTGCCCCGCTGTACCATGGCATCTTTTCAGACTTGCTTGCGATGTTGTCGCCTTTGATTGCTGATATCGGTATGTAAACACTCGAAGAAATCTTTATTGATTTTAGCCATTCCTCAACATCTTTTTTGATGCTGTCGAAAACATCTCTGGAAAAATCCACCAGGTCCATTTTGTTCAAAACTACAATAACCTGATGCAGTCCGAGCAGCGATAACATATATGAATGTCGCCTGGTCTGTTCTTTAACCCCCTCTTTGACATCGACGATTAAAACAGCCGCTTCAGCCTGTGAAGCGCCCGTAATCATATTCTTGACAAATTCAACGTGCCCCGGAGCATCGATTATCACATAACGTCGTTTGTCGGTCTTGAAAAAAACCTGCGTCGTATCGATGGTAATGCCCTGTTTGCGCTCTTCCTGCAGGTGGTCCAGCAGATAAGCAAATTCGGTTTGTTTGCCCTGCTCGGATGAAGCTTTCCGCACCTCCTCAATTTTGTCGGGCTCAAGTGAGTCCGTATCATAAAGCAGCCTGCCTATCAACGTTGATTTGCCGTGGTCCACATGACCTACGATAACAAAGCTAAGTACGTCCATTTTAATCCTCGCGGCTATATATTCTCATTCTTTTAGGTTCTTCTTATAAAACAAAGGGAATTGAGTCTGTAGCGATAACTGCAGAAAAACTATCGTTCACTGCCTTAATTATCGAACGCCGGGGCGCCTCTTTATTACAGTCCTTCATCCTACATATACCCCAGCGACCGCAGCTTCTGCATCATATAATCATCTTCCTTGTCCTGCGCCCGGCCGCTGCGTTCGGAAATTTTAGATGTCTTTAACTCTTCGACGACCTTGTCTATCGTGTCGGCTTCCGAATCAACCGGCATACAACATGTTTCGCACCCGATGCTGCGATATCGCTTGCCATTCTTGGCAAAGTAAAGGTCAACGGCAGGAATATTCTCTTTTTTGACATATTCCCAAACGTCAATTTCCCGCCAGCCCAGTAACGGATGCACACGAAGGTGTTCTTCTTCAGCCGCCTTGGTCTTATACTGGTCCCACAATTCCGGAGGCTGATTCTTATAATCCCACTCGAAGTCCTCGTCACGCGGGCTGAAGACCCTCTCTTTGGCACGTATGCCGTGCTCATCTCTTCTGATGCCAAGATACAGCGCCTTAAAGCCGTGTTTGGCAATGGCCTGTTTCAAGGCAACGGTCTTGAGTTCATTGCAGCATTGAAATTTACCTTTATCAGGGCCCACTTCACCACTAAGCGCCTTTTCATTTTTGGCAATGATAAGATTCAGACCCCACTCCCTTGTATATTTATCTCTGAAATCATATATCTCCTTGAACTTGTAGGTAGTATCGATATGAACAACTGGAAAGGGAATTTGGCCGAAAAAAGCCTTTCTGACAAGCCACAGTAGTGTCGTGGAATCTTTGCCGATTGACCAGAGCATCGCCACATCTCTGAATTGGCTGTAGGCCTCCCGGATAATAAAGATACTTTGGTTCTCTAATCGGTCCAGGTGATTCAACTCTAAAGCCATTTGTAAATCCTTAAATCCGAATACTCGTCTCTATTTCATCTTTTTATAATTTCTTTAAAAGTCGATTATTATGCGCAAAATCCTGACGCAAAAAGCAACCGTTACCGTCTGTAACGGAGAGGGCGGGATTCGAACCCGCGGTAGAGGTATATGCCCCTACGACGGTTTAGCAAACCGTTACCTTCAGCCACTCGGTCACCTCTCCGGCTTCTTCGTCGCCACAGTCACCAAACAGAACCGGATTGTAGCAAAAATCCTGTTCGGGAAAAAAACACGTTATTATATTTTCTTAACTTTACATCCAATCGGTCAGTTTTGCAAGAATATTATGCCTATTTTAACTCACATATGCTTCAGCAAACAAATGTACAGACCTTGAAGGAATAATAGCCTCTGCGGTTCTACAGCCTCAAATCCGCCAATACCGCCAATGTTTCAGGCATTAAAAACTCTGTAAAACTTTAAGCTGCGCTCGTTGACAATGGCAGACATTTGCATTAAAATTCCATTGATTAGAAAACCGAACTTGAAAGGAACCTTGTGAACCTCAAAGGTGTAATACTTGCCGGCGGTACCGGCTCTCGCCTTATGCCGCTTACAAAAGTAACAAACAAACATCTCCTTGCTATCGGCCGAAAACCGATGATTTACTATCCCGTAGAAAAGCTTGTCGATGCCGGTATCACCGAAATACTCATTGTAACCGGAGTCGAACATATGGGCCACGTCGTCAGTCTCCTCGGCTCAGGTGCCGAGTTCGGATGCCGTTTCACTTACAAGGTACAGGACCAGGCCGGCGGTATTTCACAGGCACTCGGACTCGCTGAAAACTTCGCCCACGGCCATCCCATCGCCGTCATACTTGGCGATAATATCTTCGAAACTCCATTAAAAAAATACGCGGAAAATTTTAGCACGCAGCAAACCGGAGCCAGGGTTTTACTAAAACAGGTCACTAACCCACAGCGGTTCGGAGTTGCTCAAATCGCCGACGACAAAGTCATCGCAATTGAGGAAAAACCTCAAAAACCAAAATCCGATTATATTGTTACAGGCATATATTTTTATGACGCAGAGGTCTTCGATATTATCAAAACACTAAAACCCTCCGGCAGAGGGGAGCTTGAAATCACCGACGTCAATAATGCCTATATTGCCAAAGGCCGCCTCGCTTTTGATGTCCTCGACGGCTGGTGGACTGACGCCGGCACCTTTGAATCCCTTACAAAAGCAAATGAATTAGTTGTGAAGGAACTTCCGAAATGACCAAAAAAGTCACAGACTTAAAAACGGTTTTCACTGATGAAGACCTGATTGTTCGAAGTTCAGGTACTCTCATTGATGGCGTTGCCATACGTCGGGCAAAAGTCTTCCCAGACCAACGGGGAAGACTGGGAGAGATAATGCGCGCCGACGACCCCTGGTTCGAAAAATTCGGGCAGGTGTACTTCACCACCACTTATCCCGGCGTTGTAAAAGCGTGGCATTTTCATAAAAAACAGTTCGACCATTTTTATGTAATCAAGGGAACTGTCAAAATTGCTCTTTGCGACCAGCGACAGGATTCACCAACCTTTGGTACAGTCAACGAACTTTACCTCGGCGAGCATTGTCCGGGACTGCTCAGAATACCCCCCGGTGTCCAGCACGGCTGGATGTGCGTCAGCCCCTCAGAAGCATACATCCTGAACATCGTCTCAGAAATGTACAACTATTCAGACCCCGACGAGTTTCGAACAGACCCGCACGAAAATGACATCCCCTATGACTGGAAACGCAAAGATGGCTGAAGACACCATTGCCATCCTGGGCGGCAGGGGTATGCTCGGTACTGATATGTCAATCGCCTGTCAAAGCTTGTCTTTACCGCTCCAGGTTTTTGACCTGCCCGAATTTGACATTACCAACACCGAACACCTCGACGATGTCGTCCGAAAAGCCGACATAATCATAAACTGTGCCGCCTACACCAACGTCGATAAGGCCGAAAGCAAATTTAACCGGGCCTATGAAATCAACGCTCTTGCTGTGGGAAATCTCGGAACAATGGCCAAAAGAGAAAAAAAGTTCGTTTGCCATATAAGCACCGACTTTGTCTTTGACGGTAAATTGGATGCCCCTTATATGGAAACAGATACTCCAAATCCCATCAACGCCTACGGTAAATCAAAACTCGCCGGAGAACAGTTTCTCGAACAGACCGGATGCGATTACTGTATCATCCGCACTCAGTGGACTTACGGCCATGCTGGAAACAATTTTGTAAAAAAACTGGCTGCACGTGCAAATAAAAACAAAGATATAAAGGTAGTTGATGACCAGGTAGGCTCACCAACCGCCACAGCCGAGCTTGCAAAAACAATATGCTCCCTTCTCCATCAAAGACCCTCCG
>CAZTKW010000277.1:0-5250 GCA_964614315.1 uncultured Pirellulales bacterium | reverse complement strand
TTGGTATCGCAACGAATATCCAGACCTTCTTGAACAAATGATTTTTATTAAACATCTTTTTCTACTTTCTGCTTAAACAAATTTCACTACTTCCAGATTGTCTGAATACTTTCAAAAACTATTCTGCCACGGCTTTTTTGCTCTCACGGGCACGCACCAGGGCATCCACATTTGTACTTTTGGCCTATCCAACCAGCGCCGATAGGAGCGCCTGTATTGCAACTCGGTATCTCGCACGCTCCATTCCAAACATACGGTGTGCAACTGCTACATCCATGGTAAATTCTCCACTTCTCGTCGGGAATCACGGGATCGCCTCCCGTTGGGCAATTTGTTGTGGCGAATGCTTGCTGATAGAGTGCGCTTTCGTTTCCATCTGCCACAGTATCACAATTTGATTTGTTTCAATTACGCTATTTTACAGTCGTTCTGATAGGTTTCTCCCCTTGCAGGTCAAGTATCGATGAACCTGGAGGCAAAGGTCTGTTCAAATAAAGAAGAACATCCTCGTAAAGAGCATTTGCCCCAACTACTTTGGATATGTCAGTAACCTCAATTGATAGTTCAGAGGTGGAAGTTCTATAAACTCCATACTTAGCAAGCCTCACCCCATCTTTCATCATAACACCGCTGCATGTAATTACCTTTGTGGGCTTATGCTCGCCCTCCATCGTAAAAATGGCTTCCCTGACAAGGTAGTCCGAGTTTGGATCCACCGTAAGCTCCCAGGTACCCTGCAAGCCTGGCCCAAATGAGCCCTGTGAAGTTGTTTTCATCAAACTTGGGGACAGGGACTTTACTGACGTAACATTGCCCAAATGTCTCGAGAATCCTCTACCTGTAGGCAATTGGAAATACTTAAACTGGTACAAACTGTATGGCTTATCAATGGGAAAGCGAAGAAGTGATGTACTATCGCCTGTCTGTATTATTTGGCCGTTAGGGTCAACAAGGTACGACCTTAGCTTATTAATTGTGTCATTGCGTTCAGGTGATGAGAGAATGTATGCCTCCAGGGTCCTCCATACAATCAAATTGCCCTCATAGTAATCGTAGGATTGATACCCCCTGGACTTGAGTGGGGCGAAAACAGGTGGGTGTTCGTAATTGTTGGTTATCTTCATTGCGAATGTTTCTTTCGTCCAGGTAGCTTCGCAATTCCTAACGACCATACCCTGGTTGGGATCATGGAATTGGTTATCTTGTGTTGCTACTATAAACGAAATTTTGTAACCGGCCGTACTGAATATCTGGTCTCTCTCTCTCAATAAATTCAGCAATTCTACTCCACTAATTTCAGCAGACAGCAACCTCGATGGGAATAACAAAGCCGCTATCAAAGTGAATATACAGGTTATTTTGAATGAAGGATTTTTATCAGCCATTTTTTGCTCCTTTTAGTTCAAATAAATACCAAAACTTTTAAATTCCCTAACTCTCTTCCATTTAGTATCCTATCATAGGTTTTTGGTGACGTCAATCGCAATAGCCACACGCACCGCATTCCTTCTTATAACCTCGGTAATATACCTCATCGGTGGGATTGAAATCGCACCAAGATACTTCACACGCTTTTTCATACGGCGGCTGTTGTAACCAGCACCCAGTACAACCCTCATAAATCTTATACCATATCTCCCAGTCTACGGTTCCTCCTGGACATGAGGTTTGATGTACAATTTGAATAATCTCACCGGGCTCTAAGGGGTACAAAAAAGTAGTATCGCATCGCGACTTCCGGCAAGGCCAGTCATCGCCTTTATAATCACAGGTCGCCGAGGTTAGTATGTTTTGGATACATTTTGTTGTTGAACAGGGCGTGCTGTTTGGATCAGTTTCCAAATGGTAACATTCATATAAATTATCGCTTAACGTGTGACAATTATCACACATGGGATCAACACAGGTGTCATCAATACAGCACTCATAGTTGTTAATACAGGTGCCGCCACAACAAAACTCGCAGTTAGGGTCGCATGTTGAGACACAGTTGCCCTCACCATCACATACGTCGCAGGAATTAGGGTCCAGTGTACATCTATCTACGCAGCTGCCGTCAACTCATATTTGACAATTGTTAAGGTCGCATCGGTATTCGCACCCACAATCATTGCAGTCATAACAATTCTCCTGACTACAGTTAGCGTCATTGTCCACACACGAGCAGCCCGAACATGTACAACAGCCGCTGCAGTGAGAATCTTCGCAACATTCTGAAGTACAATGGCAATAGCAGTTCACACACGATTCGCAATTCGGACATCCGCCCCAACAGTCGCCGTACGGTACACAGCCCGCTTCTCCGGAATCCCAATAGTAACAATCAGGACACGGCGGCGGAGTCGCTGTCGCTCGTGAGGTTAAACAAAACAACAATAAAAAACAAATTAAAAGCAAATCTATGGTTCTTGACATCGTTTGTTTCATAATAAAGAATCCTCCTTATTTCTCAAGCTCCATTTTGGAAATACCATCTCTATTCCTCTGCCTCCTTTAAACTTTTGAGCTTGGCTTTTATGCTCTCTATACGTGGGTCGTTTGGATTGGCAAGCTTAAGGAATAATTCGAAAAAAGTGATGCCTTCGAGCCTTTGCTGTCTGTCGAGACTGAGTTGAGCCATTTTTAGACAGGCGTGGGGGGCCAGTGAGCAATCTGGATAATTTTCAAGAACAGCTACATAAGCCGCCTCCATTTTGAGATTTGCCTCTGATGGAGAAAGGCTGCCTGAATCTCTTAGCCCCTCGAAACAATCACCTATTATGTATTGGGCCATATATGCATATTCATAGCCGGGCCAGTTGTCAACCACATATTGATAGTCAGCGATGGCATTGTCGTACTGTCTCATTTTACGATAGCTGGCGGCCGAGAAATAATAAGCATGTGTGGTATCGGGAAGACTAACCGGCAGCCACGTTATGATTCTTTCCCAGATTGCTTGCGCTTTCAACAGGGATTCTTCTGATTTGACTGTTAAACACTTGTTAGGATCCTCAAAAGCCTTGTAATAGTATTGTTCGCCGACCATAAATACCGCTGTTGCCAGTCCCGGATGACTGTTAAAATCAGCGATTAAATTATCAAGCGCTCTCCCAACCGTGTCATCTTTTCCGGAATTGATGTCAAATACAATACCAAGCTTTGCAAAACGCAGCCGGGCATTTTAATCTTGTAGACTGTTGTCACATCTTATCATGTACGTATACGGTTCAGCAACTATTTGTTGCTCTGCCTCAACCGCCGTGAAAGCACATATTAGCAATAACAACGGTGAAACTATTTTTCGCTCTAAGATATACATTTCGCATCCGCGTATTTCTTAAACCACTTGCACCTCTCCGCAATCCCATAAACAGCCCCCGCCAAATCGGAATTATCATTAAAATCAGCAATGAAAGTGTCAATCTTCTCCCACTCGGTATTTTCTGCCAGAAACCTTGTCGTCAATCAAATAGCCGTCAGGGAAAGGAACTGTAAAAATACTATCGGTAAAGTTAGGGTCGTTCGCAACGACGTTAGAAGCACGATAGACGAACTTTTGATAGGGTTCGTTAGGCTCGAAAGGGGCCCTTACAGAAGTTACTTGCATGGGCCACCATACGCCGTCAGCCACCTCTTTCAATTCGTTAACTTCTATGCGCTTTGAAACCCGCTCACTGCCATCCTCACGAATACTTATGTTATCATGCCCGAGCAGTGCGAAGCCGCGGGCGGGGTCAAACCAGTAGCTGATATGTGCCCTCAATTTTCGCTCTCCTGAGCCAAATTTAATGCACTCAACTCCCTGAAATTCTTCAAGGGTAACTTCAAATGCTTTAGTTTCCAACGCAGCAGGGGTCGTAGAGGCTCTAAATAGTTGAGAAAATGACCTACCATCATCATTACTGAAAAAAGAGCTGAATGTAAAAGATGCCCCTGTGCAACTACCAAGATAACTATCTCTTAATTGCTCAGGAGCATCGGTAAGAAGTTTTCCCTCTTTGCTGTGGTGTGTTCTACCGCTATGCCCTGTTGAATAACGGACAAATCTGCCGTACTGCCCGTCAAAGCTGACAGAATAGCTCTCTTCTATATATGGAGCAGCGCCATCTCGCCATCTGAGGACCTCTTTGTGCACATCAACTCTCGCCTTGTCTTCAAGCCCTCCACCGAACCATGCGGTGCACGAAACATAAATTGGAGTTCGCTGCCACGGCTCGCACGGGTCGAACAAGTCAGCTTTTGTCTCTACCCACCTCTCTGAGTCAACTTTCAGGTTTAAAAAGGGCCTCTCTTCTGCCGCTTCAATCACCGGAATCAGCGCGTTTACATCTTCCACTGATAGAGCCGTTTTTGGTTCCTCTGCTTGAGCAATTATTGAGATACCAAGCAAAATACAAAACACCGCCATCTGTAAAGTCGGTTTTATATACGAAAAACATGTCTTTGCCATAATATTCAAACTCTCCTTACTTGACGATTCCTCATTAAACATAGCATAAACCCCTTTCTTTCTGGTATAGAAAATTATTTAATGTAATTCTCTTTACTTTAGAGGCCTCCATTTATCCAATTAACTCTACGGGCAAATGTCTCGTGTCCCAGCATACTCATAAGTCACTAAGTCTGGTGTGCCTGTACAAGTACAGTCGATAAACGGGGGCCAACCGGTTAGTGTGGTCTTGCATACTATCGGTTCCAGCTTAACACAGTATGTTGAATCCAGAGAGCAGCCGGGGTCACAGGGAGCACAAGCAGCGTTGTTATCTGGCCCACCAACCACTTCCCAGCCGCAACCCGCACCGGGGTTTTGACAGCTATGATCGCTATCATGCAGCCAATTGCAAAGAGGGTCTATGACCGGTGGGTTTGTCCAGGTACATGTACCGCCGCCATCCGCATCACATTTATCTACACACTCATAATTATGACAGCACTGATCCGGGTCACATATAGATTCACACTCACCGGTAGTTTCATTACATTCTTCACAACCATGTACTACCGCGCATAAAATATCAACACAGTCGCCAGCAACGCAGTTCATGCAATCAGCACACTTGCTGTCATCATCTACACACTCGCAGTTCACGCAGCTTTTGCACTCACCATTACAATCCGAATCGTCGCAGCATTCTGAATCGCACTCGCAATAGCAGTGCAAACAAAATTCACAATTCGGACAACCACCATCGCAATAACCGTAGTATTCGCAATAATCTCCGTTCCAGGAGTGACAGTCCGGACAGTCCGGTGGGGTTGCTGTCGCTC
>CAZTKW010000276.1:0-5266 GCA_964614315.1 uncultured Pirellulales bacterium | reverse complement strand
AAAAGGCTTGACTATCAAGACAGTCGCTACGCGGATTGGCGTTAAGTTTGAGAATTATAGTCTTGACGGGGGGCGGTGTAAATGGCATAATATTGGGTTTTAGCAGGTACGGTGCTATATGAAACTTAGTAAACAAATACAAAAGGAAACCGGAGGACACAAAACAATGAAATCGGTGCAAATTAAGATTGGCTTATTAGTAGTACTTTTTCTGACGGCGTCGGTGAGTTCGGCGGCTGGGGAAGTCTGGTTGCAATTCAAATATGACGGCCGTCATTCGGGCAATGCGGCTGAGAGGAGCGTTAGTACGCCGCTTGGTTTGATAGGGGCCGTTGCGCTTAGCGATGCGATTTTTACCTCGCCGGTGATAGCCGACGGGCGGATTTATGCAGTGGACGGGGCGGGAACAGCTTTCTGTATCGATGCAGAGACACTCGATGTTATATGGAAGCGGCAGACAGGCGGGGGTAAAACCAACTGTAATAACGTATCTTCGCCTGCCTTGATAAACGGCTATCTTCATTTTGGAACGATGGCTGGGAGTTATTATGTATTAGAGGCCGGGAGCGGAAAGGTGGTAAAGAAAATCTCCTGCGGTGAGCCGATATTCAGCGCACCGGCAGCAGCTAATGGACGGGTGTACTTTGCGACGTTAGGGTCGCAGATATATGCCGTTGAGCCGGACGGGAAGGTATGCTGGAAGTGGGACTTTGTTAAAGAGAAGTTTGGTTTTAGCGGGAATCGCTGGAGCGGGGAGGACTGGCTGAAACATAAAAAAGGCGAGCGTGTTACGTGGGAGGACCAGTTTTGCTGCACAAGGAACATTGCTGTATATGGAAATATGGTTGTTGTGCCTGCCGGGGGGAGAATCGTGTGGCTGGAAGATTTGGGCGATGGAGCGGAGTTTCGCGAGGAGGACCTCGGAAGGGAACTATTACGGACTGCGGAAAGGGAAAGCCCGGTTACGCTCGGACTTAGCATTGACGAAGACGGGACGGTTTATCGGCAGTGGCACCGCCGTGACAACAGGGGAGAGGTAGAGACGGTGCGACTTGTTGACGGCAAGTTAGTGAAAGACGCCGTTGGGGGCACCAAGACGTGGAATGATTTGCCGTGGCTGCTTAGTTTCACATCTGTGAGCATACGTGGAAGGGAAGTTTACCGTTGCCGGCCGGAAGAGGGTTTTGGTTTTTGCAAACATTCTCCGGGGGAGGATGAGGCGGAATATCTCGGTGGATTTCCTTCGATTTGCCCACCTATACTTGCCGGAGATAACGGGATATACGGTGGTCTGGACGGGAGTCTTTACGTTGTGCCGCTGTCTGGAAGCGGCAAGGTGTGGTCGTTTAAGACGGCTTTCGGGTGCGCAATAACTGCACCGGCGGCGGTTTGCGACGGGCGGGTATATTTTGGCTGTGAGGATGGATACCTTTATGTTTTAGGGCCGGGCGGCAAGGCGGCGCTGCCAAAAAAAGACCTTGAACTCTGGAAAATTCGAAGTGCGCTTTCGAGCAAGTTAACCGATTCCAAATACAACAGGACAACGAGCTTCGCGGACCCAGCTAATACGAATAACAACCCACAGGGGATAAAGCCGCCATTCAAGATTAACTGGATTCGGCGGTACAAGGGGACGTCCAAGCACTTTTCGACCTGCGGGGGCGGGCGGATGTATACGCATACCTCAGAGGGACAGGTTTTTGCGGTTGAGCAGGAGACTGGTCGGCTTTTGTGGCGGATATATCGGCCGGGAACTCATATATCATTTACGACGCCGCTTTATTATGAAGAACATCTGCTGGTTCCGCAGGCGGGGAAAGAAAAATCAAGCCTTCGATACCTGGAGGCGGCGACGGGGAAGGTTGTTTGGGAGGTGCCTTTCACGGGTTCTCCAAGCTGGAACAGGCAGTTGCCGCCGATAGTTTATAAGAACCTTGTTATTTACCTTTTCAGTACGGGTAAATACACGGGTAAAACATGGCTGTTCGAACACCAGAGCACTTTCGGTTTTCCGAAGGACCAGAAGCCGTTATTGCGGGCGTGGGACATCAATACGGGCAAAGAGGTCTGGACGGCGGATTTCTCGGAGTACGGGTATGGCGGCGATGACGCCGGTATGTGCCTGATGGACGGGACGCTTTACTACTCGTGCTATTTCGGGGGCTCGGTGAAACAAGAGAAAACCGGCGAGGGTTCGAGCGGTATCACGGCGGCTATCAACCCGGCGGACGGGAAAGTCATCTGGCTGACAACAAAGTACGCGGTCCACGCCGGCTGTACGGTTTCAGGGGAGGACGGACGGCTTTATATGGGGGGATATAACCCGGTCGATGGGGATATAAACAGGGTGTGGTGCGTGGATGCGAGGGACGGTTCTTTGATATGGAAGTCGGACCCGGTGCAGGGGGCGATTCATGTGATAACAATCGGGGAGAAATACCTGTTTACGCATGCCCAGTACAGGACGGGGTACCTTATTGATAAAGAGACGGGAAAAATCGCAACGACACTGGCGAAAGGGTATCACTGTACGCGGTTCAATATGTCGGGGAGTTACCTGCTGAGCGCGAATATGGAAGTGCGCGATTTGAGCGACGGAGTGGAGTTGATATCTTCGGGGCCGCAGGTCGATGTTCTGCAATGCGTTGCGGCGTTTGTGTCGAACGGGCGGATTTTCTATACAGCCAACGGCGGGGGAGTGCAGGTTTCGATGTTGTGTGGAGATGAGGCTGAGAAGTTTACCACGGCGTGGGGGGACTAATTGGAAAATTGAGAGCGGACGGCATTTTTGTATATGAAGATATTGGCACTTGAGCCTTATTACGGGGGCAGCCATAAGGCGTTTCTGGACGGCTGGTCGGGCAGAAGCAGGCACGAGTGGACGGTGCTTAAGCTGGCGGCTTATAAGTGGAAGTGGCGAATGCGTCATTCGGCGATTACTTTTGCCGAAGAGGTTAAGCGGCGCGGGGGTGAAGGAGAGAGCTGGGATTTAATTTTCTGCTCGGACATGCTGAACCTGGCGGAATTTCTGGGGTTGTCGTCTGCGGCAGTTTCAGAGTTGCCTTCGGTTGTGTATTTTCATGAGAACCAACTGACGTACCCGGTGCGGTTCGAGAGTGAGCGGGATTATCAGTTTGCAATGACAAATATGACAACGGCTTTGGCGGGTAAGAGCGTCTGGTTTAATTCGACATTTCATAGAGATTCATTTCTTGAGGCGCTGGGGGAGTTTTTGCAGAGGATGCCGGATTATCAGCCTGTAGAATCGGTTGAGCTGATTCGGAGCAAGGCGGTGGTTTGTCCGCCGGGGATTGAAAAAATTGATAAACGAGCAGAGAGCAGGGCCGAAGGGGCGGTTAGAATACTCTGGGCGGCAAGGTGGGAGCATGATAAAAATCCTAAGGAGTTTTTCAAGGCGCTGGAGATTGTCAAGAGCAAGGGAGTTGAATTTCGTGTTAGTGTTATCGGGGAACAGTTTCGCGAAGCACCAGAGGTTTTCGAGTGGGGTAAAAAGTATTTCAGTGAGCATATCGAGCGATGGGGTTATCAGCAAAGCAGGGACGAATATGAGGCGGTTCTGGCGGAGGCGGATTTGATAGTATCAACGGCAGGGCACGAGTTTTTCGGTATAAGCGTTGTTGAAGGGATATCGGCGGGTGCTTATCCGGTTTTGCCGAAACGATTAGCATACCCTGAGATATTAGGGCTGGGTGAAGCAGAAGGGGTAGAGGAGTATTTTTATGAGGGCGGTGCAGAAGAATTGGCGAACAGGTTGACGGAACTAGCCGGTCGTGTGCAGAAGAATAGCTTGTGGGGACGAGACCGGCACCGAGCGGCGCGGCTGGTAGAGCGATTTGAATGGGATAATCGGGCAAAAGTTTTGGATGAGCAGATAGAAAAAGTATTGTTGGGTAGCGTTCAAGGTTGAATTCAAGGGTGTTGCTGCAAGCGTTTTTGCAGTGACTGATGGCGATGCTGCAAAGCTCTTTTCATATAATCATCCAGTAATTCGATTTTAAATTCCTTTATCATATCATCGGCAGTGATATCCTTGCTTTGGCTGGAAACTAATACGGCGCCGAGGCGGCCCGGGTCGGTTATTTTGACCTGCGGGCCGTATTTGTCTTTCATTGCTTTTAGACGGCCCCAGTTATAATCGAGGTGGACAAGGCGGCAGTCCAAATTAACAGTGGCAACAACGAAATCAAAATAGTTGGTGCTGGAGGCGACGACCTGTCCTAAAGGATTGTAGATTTCACATGGCAGGCCGGCAACGGCGGCGACGAAGTGGCTGCGACAGGAATATGCCCAGTATGCCTGCATTAACCCGCCGTGATACATAGAGGGGAATAATATCAGGTCGGGCCTGGCCTCGACGTATTTTGCCCGTAGTTCGTCAAAGTTCAAATCAAAGCATATAGCAAAGGCAACCCTTCCAAAATCACACTCAATCACAGGTGCATCTTCGCCGTAAAGGATGCCGGCTTGTGTGTTTTCTTCGATGACAAGGTGGTTTTTGTTGTAGATACCCGCGATATAGCCTTTTCTGTCGAGCATTACACTGGAGTTTCGCCAGAAGCCGTCATCGGTTTGTCTGGCCGCTGAATATACGATATAGCAATTGTTCTCTTTTGCGACGTTGGCAAAGTAGTCGCGGACCTGGTTCTTTCGAACACGATAGTATTGCAGCCTTTTGTCGAGAGAGAAACCGGCCGGCCGGTCGCACGCTTCCGGAACAACGATTAAATCGGGCTTGTCCGGCAGAACCTGGGCGAACTTTTTCTGCCAGTGAGCAATTATTTTATCAACGACTTTCTGCGGCTCGATTTGGGGGTCTACGGTCAAAGGCCGGGCTCCAATCGTCGCTATTTTGACATAGCTTTTCTTCTTTGACAAATGCCGATTCACATCGAGGGTATGTGTGGGTTGTATTTTTGCTGCCGATGATTTTTCAATGTTGTTGTTTTCAGGTTTCCTGTCTGTTTCTTCGCTGAAGCTAACATTGAGGAGCAGGCAAAACGAGATAAGCACTATGGACAGGTGAGTAAATGATTTCATTTTTTTCTCCCGATTATAAAAATAAGAAAATTCAACCAAGGCAACATATGTTTGAAAAAAGCTTTTCAAAAAAGAGCTGCTTATTTCCTTAGACAAATTTTTCTGACCAGCCAACGTGTGAATTTTGATGTTCCCGGGAAAAAATTCTCAAAAAGCTGAATATCATTAACATCCGGCCGCCGGTCTTTATCATGTTTTATCCCGGGAC
>CAZTKW010000275.1:0-5269 GCA_964614315.1 uncultured Pirellulales bacterium | reverse complement strand
TCCAAAAGCAAGGTTCCGCCGTGAGCCATTTCGAAACGTCCTTTGCGCTGAAAGTAGGCACCGGTAAAGGCGCCCTTCTCGTGGCCGAACAGTTCGCTTTCAAGAAGAGAGTCATTTAATGCGGCACAATTGACCCTGATATAAGGCCCCTGAGCCCTTTTGCTTTTGTGGTGTACAAGATAGGAGAACAACTCTTTGCCTGTTCCGCTTTCACCGCTTATTAGCACCGGTACAGAAGTCGGAGCTATTCTTTTAGTAAGATCAGCAACTTGAGCCAGTTTCGCACTTTTGCCCACAATTTGATAGAGGTACTGTCCGGATCTGCAGGGATCATCGGCTGAAATAATATTTGAGACTTTGTGGTTAGGCAGGAAAGTATCAAGGATGTTCTCTATTTTTTCACGGTCGAGCGGCTTAAGCAAGAAATCACAACAGCCTTTCTGAATAGCCTTTACGACTGTGTTGATTAGTTTCTGGCTTGAAACTCCAGGCAAATTTTTCGCTATCATAACCACCGGTAGTTCCGGTGAATCTGTCTGGATTTTTTTGAGTAGTTCGAAGCCATTCTGTGACTGTCCTGCCCCCTGACTTGCTTGAATGTTGGTAAAGACCAAATCGTGGCTGCTCTTATCAAGAAAATCAACTGCGGTTTTTTCATCATCGGCAAGATTTGCGTGAATACCTTTACGAGCTAAAGTCTCAAGCAGCAATCGAGTTGAGTCGGGGTCATTATCGACTATTAATACATTTGCAATTTTAGATTTTCGACTTTCCATTTCCACTTTCTAATTTCCAATTTTTAACAAATAATCTAAGGTTGGTTTTCCTCAATCATTTTTTTGGGATTATCCTGCTGGTACAAAAGGATTAATTGTTCCTGAGCCTTGGCAAAATCGGCCCAGATAGATTGAGGATATTCGGCAATTAACTGTCTGTATATTTTCGCTGCTGTTGGCGGGTCGTCATTTCGCAGGCAGTTGGCTATTTGAAATAAAATCCAGGGTCTATTATCAGTTGACGTAGCTTCGTCGGGTTTGATGTGAGCAAGAGCCTGCTGATAACAGGTCACAGCCTCTTTAAGCTGCCCGCTATAAAACAAAACCTCTGCCAGCTCAAAAAAATTGTTTAGTTGCTCCGGATGCTGCGATATGTTCTCAATTATCTGTAAAGTCTTATTAGTTATAGAGTTATAAGGCATATCGGGCTTGATTTGGTTCTGCCTTGTTAGTTTTTCTTGTTCTGTTTGAGATGGAGTCTCTGTAACAGATAAAATTTCGTTGGATTTAGTTTGTTGGACGGGCTCGACGGCGATGAAAGGTTTAGGAATTTTACTCTTTAATTCGAATTTAACTGAGTGGATTTGGTCGATTATGTTCTGAAGTTTATTTTTGGCTGTAGTATTGTGCGATGCTTTGGGAATAGTTATATCGGCCTGCCACAATTGACGTCTGAGAAAAGAACTTTGGCTGTCCATGACAAGTAAACTATCTTGTGATAATTCTTCATCAATCTGAGCACCGAAGTTTACGGCAGGGGCATCAATGATTTGTGGTTGCGTCAGTCTTTTATGTTGAGGTTCGACAACCTTGATTGGTATGGTAGTAGTATTTATGTTGTTGAATGATAGTACGGTCATATAAGGCATAAGAAGGCTTGTCGGGTCGAGTTGTTCCGGTGAGGGCTGCTCATCGGCGGCTGAGATAACTGACATAGGAGCGAGGAGATAAAAAGTCAAGAACCAGACGCTGAAAGTGGCAAGGCTCAGTGGGACATTCAAAAATTTTGCCTTGCTATATATGGAAGAGTGTTTTGCTTTTAACTTTCCGTCTTTGTTTAAGAATGAATTTATGTTTTTAATTTTAATCTTCATAGTTTTCTTTATCGGCTTTTTGTGGTTCGTTTTTGTTCCATTGGCCCATAAGAGCTAATGCGGCACCATCATAGTTTTTCTGCCTTTTATGCGCTGCTGCCAGGCGAACTAAAGCTTCCTGTTTTATTTGTTCCGGAGGATTTAATTCTAAAAGTTGTGAACAAATGGAAATAATCTGAGAATTTTGGTTGAGTTTCAAACAGACATCGGCCAGTTTCAGGGCGATTTCGTGTGCCAAGGGACCTGGTTCGACGAGAATAAGAAGTTCTGTTAGCTTCCTTCGTGCAAGTTCAAAATTTCCGTCAGCGATGTAACAATTGGCCAGTTCTAAAGATATTTTGGCCTTTAACTGGGTGTCCAAAATGTAATCAGCCTTGTCAACAAGTATCGAAACTGCCCTGTCAATCAGCCCCATCTCTTGGTTGATTCTACTTTTTAACAGTAATAATTCGATAGATTCTTTCTGTGAGAGCTGTGATGTTTGTATGTTCTCCAATATATCAAGTGCATGGATGAAGTTTTGCTGTTTTATTTGTGTTTTTATTAATGCCGAGACAGTTTTTATATATTCTTCTCCAGATAACTGTCCAGCGAGGGAATGTTGAAAAGCATCATAGGCCTGCTGGTATTTGCCCAAAGCGAAGTTGCTTTTGCCAAGTAGAAAAAGTGCTGAGTGCAGCGGCTTGTTTTTCTGGTTTTTTGCAAGGTTTACATATCGAGTAAGCCATTCTGACGCAGTTTTATAATCCTTTTTTTCATAGCAACATTTGCCGGCTCCGATAGCAGCAGCGGTCTGTAAGTCCAAGGATAGACCAAGATTGTAAACTTTTCGATAGAGCCTTTGAGCTTCGTCGTAAAGTCCGGCTTTCATGGTGGCATCAGCCAGATATAAGCAGGCCCGTTCGGAAATTTCAGTATCAGGGTATAGCTCGACAAGCTGCAGCAAATCCTGGCGTGCGTTGGAATAGTTGCGAAGATTGGTTTTTAGCCTGCTGGAGTATAGTAAAGCGAATGGAGCCAAAGATGTTTTTGAAAAGCGGTTTGCCACGAGTTTGTATTCTGCAATCGCTTCTGTTATCCTGCCTTTTTGAGAATACAATAGTGCCAGAGCAAAATGAGAGTTTGGGAGGCGCTGGTCGTTGTGATATTTAAGAAGTAATTTTTGCCAGAGTGAAATAGCCTCTTCACTAAGCAAGGATATGTGTTCTGATAATGTTAAATATTCGGCCGGGTTAAAAATATTTATGGTTCCTTCGTTGTCCAGGTGTGCCAATAAACCGACGCAACCGACTGCTGTGCTTACGAATTGCTGTGTTGTTGCTGCCGGCATACACAGAATCAGGGGTTTTTGGCGGAAGGAATTTTTTATTTCCGGGGATGAGTCCGATTCACTGCCTAACTGCCAGTGGACATCAAAGTCTGCATTAGCAGCAAATCTGGCCAAAAGTTCTTCGGTCGAAGCGCTATTACAAGTTATGAACCATCGAGTGGTGCCTTCTAAGTGCTCGACTTTTTGAATTTGAGGACAGAGCAGGGCCTTACTCAACTGCTCTGAGCCAGAATTCAAAAGAGAGTGCAGTTGAGCTTCTGTTAGTTTGATGAAAGGATCCGGCTTTGTGTCGGGCCTGCTCCACAGGTCCTCGGGAAGGTCCTTGTCGGCGTCAGCAAGAGAAAGGACCTTACTGGTCAGACATTGGGCTATCAGGAAATTGCAATCGCGCTGCAGCGATAGAGCCCAGTTTTTATCAAAGTCCACCGCATCGATTAAGGCAAGAGTTTGATAGGCTCTGGTTCGTGCTTTCAAGTATAGCTTTTTTTGCATTTCAAGCAGGCAGAGATGATAATTTGCGACAGTGCTTATAGCAGCCGAGCGACTTGTCGAAACTATCCTTAATAGTTGATAAGCCTGGTTGAAATCAGCTGCTTTTTCCTTACACAAGGCCATTTTTAGCTGAAGAAAATCTCTTAAAGATCGGTTTTGTGTTTGGCTTGAGGTCATTGAAGTCAGGAGACTTTGACGCAGTTGACTATAAGCGTAATAGGCATTGTTGTAATCTCCCTGCAGATATAAGTTTTGTGCAACCTCCAGGGACTGTGGTTGTGTTTGTGCGTCGGCGTGCTGATATGACTGCTTGTCTTGGAGTGGTGTAGTGAACGTGGGTAACTGAGTTGGTTCTTTATGGGGCAGAGTTTGTTGAGTTGGAGGAATTTGTTGAGTGGGGGGGGCTATTTGGTCTGCATGTGTTGGCAGCAGGCTGTAAGCCTGGCGCTGCATCGGTGGGGATTTCACAACCCCATATATTAGTATTACCGCGATTACAACGATACTGGCGATAAGAATTTTCTGGAGCTTTGCAAAACGATTGTGAATAGTTGGCATTGGCGGCAGTTGGCTTTCGGCATGGGCTTCATTGAATGGGGCAAAATCTTCAGATATAGTAGAGCCTGATGATAGGTCGGGGCTGGTGGAAGGGACAGGGCCTGTGAATCGGACAGCATCTGATAAAAATTTGTAAAATTCCTCATCTCCGATAAAAATGTCGCGTTCCGATAGCTCCTCGTGGATTCCATTATTGTCGGAAGAGCTGGCAAATAATTCACTGTCCGAAGGCATCTCGAAAGCGTTTTCTTCGCGAATATTTTCCTGATTTTCTGTCGTCATAGCTTCTGACTTTATTCGTCAAACATATCCCACAATGCACCAATGAGCGCATTTCACAACCTTATTTAAGTTACCGCAATAGTTGTGCCAGATATGTAAAACATAACAGTATGGATTTATTTTTAGCTTATTTTCTTAAAGTGTGTATGTTTTGGTATTAAAGATAGCGATTTGGCTTGTTTCAGAGATGTCAGGATTTTATACGAGCCGACAGATTTTCTGACATAAGTAAAAAAATAGCGTAAGTGTGTGAGAATATTAGCTTTATATCAGATAGTTCAATTAGGAGACCATAATGGGTTCTGGTAAAGATGACATTGGAGTTTTGTCTTGTGTGTCTTTTGCAATATATGAACCTTTTTCGATGTTGTATTGTTTGACCTTTGCATAGAGGGTCGCTCTTGTTATGCCAAGAAGTGTAGCTGCCCGTGTTTTTTGCCAGCCTGTTTCCTGCAAGGCACGAGAAATCAGTTCACGTTCCGCCTTTTCAAGCGAAAAGTCCTTGATATTATTGGCATTAGAGGCCATTGGACTGTCCGATAATTCGTTGGATTCCGGATTGTCTAATACTATGCTACTTAATCCGATTTTGGTTGTAGATTCCAGTAATATTGCTCTTTCTATAACATTGCGCAGTTCTCTTACATTGCCATACCAGGTGTGTCTTTCCAAAGCTTCGATAGCTAGATTTGTCATTGATGTTATTTTATTTTTTTTTAGCTGGCATATAGTCGAGG
>CAZTKW010000274.1:0-5300 GCA_964614315.1 uncultured Pirellulales bacterium | reverse complement strand
TCAAGCAATGCACCCTCTTTTCGGTCTGATTCCACTGATAACTGCAGCGGCTGCTCATAAAGCACTATTTTACCTCGCTCGGCCAATGTCATTGCCACCCCCCGTATCATTTCTGTTATCTCCTTGCCGACGCTGTCTTTAGGAACAAGTTGAAGAATGTCGATTTCCCCCGCAAGCCACCTACGTTTATAGGCATTTATCTTTTCATTAGCCCTGAAAAGCTCCAGCGGCGACTCCGCATCATACTTCTCTCCTTCCAACTCCATCTGCACATCGCTTCCATAGTGCATGACAAGCTTGGAAATCAGCGTCGAAGGCCGAACATGAAAACCCCTGTACGGCGGCACAAAAACCTCAATACAATCCGGCTCGATATAACGCTTAAGCATCTCCCTGCACAACTGTTCCGCACAGGCTATATAACGACTTATGTACGAAACAGAGTAGTCCATCAGCACCGCCAAAAGCTCATCAGCGGTTACCAAAGGCGGTTGACGCTCCTGCAAATCACACGTCGGACAATTCACATGCCGCTCATAATAATGGGCGAAAAGCGTGGCCGTCTTCAACAGGTGAAAAACCACACTTATATGCCCTCTAAGCACCGGCAGGTCGGTATCGAGCTTCTCGGCTTCGGTCCCGGAAACATACGTATCGTACAATGACTGAAGGTTGTGAAACCTAAGTTCCAGACCCCGCAGGCTTTCCTCGCTAATCGAATCTGAAGCATATGAGGCATATTCTTCCGGCCGGGCACGTACTACGGCATGTACGCGTTCGCTCGCAGCCGCCAGGTTTAAAAAAGCCGTCGCAAGCATAGTTACAATTTCCGAGACCGTTTCGATTCTGCGCGTTCGGCAATCATGCGGCAATCTGCCGACAGGAAGCTGCTCCGCATAAATCTCCTCTCCAAATTTCTCTGTAGTTACTGGCAAACCGAGCTGTTCAGCCTTATCGAGCATCTGCCGAGCTATTCTCAAAAGAATTTCTCCGACAAAACCGAGGGTCTGCTCCGTGGCCTTGACAAAATCCTCCTCAATGGCTATCAGCCGATAACTCGGTAATGCGTGGTGGATATGAAGCAGTTCATAACCAGCGTCGGAGAAAAGTTTAATCGCCGCCGTCAGTGACCCAAATGCGCACCATCGGCAATTGTTACGCGCATCATAAGCGTCAAGAAATTCCTCAATCTGCATGGATTGAGACAGCAGTTGTCCCAGAAGTGGACGTATCAGGATTTTATCGCTCGACGGGCATTGCGACATATAGCGAGCCAGCCCCAGCAGTGTCCGGGCACGTTTGGCAATTAGCTCCTGAAAATCTTTATCAGTGATAGTCACGGGGGACATCTAAACTGTTCCTGTTACTTCTAACAGCCTTCTTATCGGCTTACAACCACAGAATGGTTAAAAAAGAGCATAATAACCTAATCACCCTGCTTTCCTTTAGAGTTTATTTGCGTTTTTTGCGAAATAGCAAAACCTTTGGGAATCTTAAAATCGAATATCCCTTTTTTCAGCTTTATATTAACCTGCGGCTTAAGCAGTTTAACCTGTGAAATATCCTCCTCGGTTGTGACCGCGACTATTTGGGCCGGCAAATTTAACTTTTTATCAATCCAAAACTCAAAAGAAGTGTAATCGTCTTTATAAGCCGAATCCGGCTTTACTTTCAAATGCAGCCTGATAAACTGCGATGGCTCACTTTCTTTTTCTTCGACTAATTTTATTTCAAAGTCCTTATTCAAATCTTCTATTTTGGCAAAGCCGATTATGGGAAAATTTTTAGCGGCCAGGTCAAAGGCATCAACCGACTCGTTTGGTTCAGCCAATTGATACCTGTTGGCCTGTTTGATTTGATAGTCGATTTGGGTAAGCCAAACACCGTCAAAGATATATTCTTCCCTGTATTTTTGCTCTTTTTCATCATCCTGCTTAAGTGTTTCAAAATTTATCCTCAGTTTTGATTTCCCATTCGACTTTTCATAATACAAATCGCCTTTTCTCAGTGTCTTCGAATCGAATAACTCCGGCTGCCTAGACAGATGTTCAATCCGGCCGTGGTATGAATTTAACTCTTTAGTCTGCTTTTTTAGTTGCTTCAATATTTGTTCCACCGGACAGGCTTGTACCTTTTCCCGAGACTGTGAGCAGACATCCTTGGTACACTCATCCGCCCGGCAAATATTGATCGTTACCAATAGAATCAAAAAAGCTTTCGATATTGTCATTTTACTTATCAACTGATACTACTCCTTACCCTCGCCTCTCTCTCCCATATTCTCAATAATCTCGAGTATTTGGTCTATTCTTTCAATGGTAAAATCCGCATGCTCAACAAATTCTTCCGCTCTGCTGTGATTTGTCAAAAGTACTGCAACGGCACCGGCGGCTTTGGCACAGAGCAAATCAAACAAGTAATCGCCCACCAGCAGGGTATCTTGTGGCTTTACCTCAAACTGCTCACATATTTGCAGTACTCCGAAGCTTTCAGGTTTAACAGGTCCGTCATCTCTGCCGACAACAGCGTCGAACTCCAGGTTATGCTTTTTGGCAACAGCCAAGGCGTTGATTCGCCTGTTGCGGGTCAATATACCTATACGAATACCCGCCTGGCGAAGTGCTTTAAGTGTTTCTCTTGCACCGGCGTTCAGCACCGATTCGGTTACAGCCCGCTTCTCATGAAAATTCAATATCGCCTCAACACATTGGCGCTCCTGCGGCGTCATTTCTTCCATCGCTTCGAGTATCGGCCCCGAATCCTTATCTAAACCCATTTCTTCACGAATGGCATCAAAGTCAAAGTAAGGCTGGGTTATTGTGCCGTCCAAATCAAATATTACTGCTTTAATCGACATATTTCAGAAATACTGTTAACTCAGGTTACGAGTCACATTTTTTTGCGAAGCAACTCAATAAAATATCGGCTGGCCTGGCTTAGAATTTTATCTTTACGAACGATTATACCGGTAGGCCTGGAAAAATGTTCATTGGAAAACGTTATCGCTTTTAGTGTGCCACTGTGGATTTCCTGAAGAACTGTAGTTCGCGGTAATATACTTATCCCTGAATTTATCTCAACGGCCCGCTTAATGGTTTCGGTGTTATCAAATTCCATCACCGGCCGGATAACAATATTATAGCTTTGTAAGATATTATCTATACATACCCGTGTAGGCACATCTTTCCCAAAAGCGATAAATCTCTCAAACTGCACCCCGTGTATATCAACTCGTGATTTATCAGCCAATGGGTTGTTCGGACTGCATACTAAAACCAGCGGTTCGTCCTGAAAGTCATACACATCGAGCCTTTTGTCTCTTTTCGGAATAGCTACAAGACCAATATCAATATCACCGGCCAGGGTCAATTCATAAATCTTCGCCGCTCCGAGATACTCAATGTCAACCTGGACATCCGGATAATTGACCATAAACCTTTTAATGTAGTCCGGCAGCACATACATACCGATACTGAAAATCGCAGCCACTTTCATCCTGCTTCCGGTTGAGGATTTCAGCGATTTCAATTCACTTTTCAGTTGTTCATACCTGTCAAGAATATCTTTGGCTGCCCTGTAGAGTAACTGGCCTTCTCTTGTAAGCTCAATCGGTCTTTTCTTGCGGTTGATAAGTTGGCACTGATGGGTAAGTTCAAGTTGTGCAAGCTGCTGAGAAATAGCTGACTGACTAAGGAGATTTTTTTCAGCAGTTTTGGAAAAGCTTAGCAACTCGGCTAAATCGCAGAATATCTTTACTGTTTCAATATGCATTATAAGCCTTCCTGATAAACTGTATTATTATTTAATCCTTTCAACTATGCTAATAAAAAGCTATATATTATTGTGTATATTTGACGTTCTCAGGCTGATTATATTATTTTATTATTAGTCTAACTTATTCTAATAGTTGTAGAAAACAAAAAATTTTAACTTTTAAGGGAGATTTTCTAAATGTCAGTTAACAATTTGATTCAAGCCGTTTACGAACAGATTTTGAGGCGTAATCCTGGTGAAGTCGAATTCCAGCAGGCGGTAAAAGAGGTCCTGAGTTCTTTGGGGCCGGTACTCGAAAAACACCCTGAGTATGTCGAGGCTAAAATTCTTGACAGGATTGTCGAACCGGAAAGACAGATTATTTTCCGTGTTCCCTGGCAGGATGATAAGGGTAACATTCAGGTCAACCGGGGATTTCGGTTTGAATTCAACAGTGCGATTGGCCCGTACAAAGGCGGCCTGAGATTCCATCCCACCGTTACTGCCAGTATCCTGAAATTTCTGGCATTCGAGCAAATATTTAAGAATGCTCTTACCACTCTTCCAATGGGTGGAGGAAAAGGCGGTTCGGATTTTGACCCAAAGGGCAAAAGCGATAACGAAGTTATGCGTTTCTGCCAGAGCTTTATGACCGAACTATTCAGACATATCGGCCAGGATACCGATATCCCCGCCGGGGATATTGGCGTAGGCGGTCGAGAGATTGGATATCTCTTCGGTCAATACAAGCGTCTTAGTAACGAGTTTACGGGAGTGCTGACCGGTAAAGGGCTGAACTGGGGAGGTTCACTGATTCGTACGGAAGCCACCGGATACGGCTGTGTGTATTTTGCCGAAGAAATGCTGAAGACACGAGGAGAAAATTTAGAGGGCAAAGTCTGTACCATCTCCGGTTCAGGAAACGCAGCTCAGTATACTACAGAAAAACTCAACCAGCTTGGAGCAAAGGTAGTCAGCCTTTCCGATTCCAACGGTACAATTTACGACCCTGATGGTATTGATGCCGAGAAATTTGCCTTTCTTCTGGAACTGAAGAACGTACGACGCGGACGCATCAGGGAATATGCCGAGAAGTTCGGCGTTGATTATCTCGAAGGCAAACGACCCTGGTCAATTAAGTGCGACTGCGCATTTCCGAGTGCAACACAAAACGAGATTGATGGCGAAGATGCTAAAACATTACTGAAAAACGGCTGCTATGTTGTCTCCGAAGCCGCCAACATGCCCAGCACACCCGAAGCTGTTGACCAATTCATTGAAAATAAGATACTTTATGGTCCCGGCAAGGCCGCAAACGCCGGCGGCGTCGCAGTTTCCGGTCTGGAGATGTCACAAAACTCACAACGGCTTTCTTGGACACTTGAGGAACTTGACGAGCATCTCCACAACATTATGATTGCCATCCACAGGCAATGCTTTGAGGCTGCTGAAGAATACGGTCAGCCGGGCAATCTCGTCGCAGGAGCAAATATTGCAGGCTTTACCAAGGTCGCAGACGCAATGCTCGACCAGGGCATTGTATAGAA
>CAZTKW010000273.1:0-5335 GCA_964614315.1 uncultured Pirellulales bacterium | reverse complement strand
AAATCTGTCGATTATACTCTCACTAATACTGGACCAGTTTTTGGGGAGCAGACCAGTCAGAATATGAACCATTTACGTACTTTATTAATTCTTGCATTACCACTGCTGGAACAGGGCGAGATCCCATACTCTTCCTGGTTTTTCTGCTTGTTGTCGTAATATAATTATTGGTGGAATCAATATCGCTGATTTTTAAGGATTCTATATCACCACGCCGGAGTCCAGTTCCCAACGCCAATAATATACGTATTTTCATTGAAGGGTATGGCTCTAATGATTTCAATAATTTCTTTATCTGTTCGTTATTCTGGGACTTCACAGGCTTCTCATCTATCTTCAATTCCCTGATTTCAATTTTGCCATTCAAATATCTGTTTTTCTTGCACCAGCTAACGAATGCTTTTAAATTGCGAATATCTTTGTTAAGTGTTGGCCTTTGTACTTCGTTACCTCTTTGGAGAATAAAAGTGTCAATAACATTTTGGGTAATCTGCTTTGAGCTGCATTTTCCTGCGATTCGTTCAAAGTTCCTTAGAGAAAGAGCCATTTCATAAAGCGTGCCTTCAGTAACTCCCTGGACCTTTTTTGCTTCTCTGTATTCAGCGAGCATTTGACTCCAATTGGCCAATACCTGACCCGTGAATACAACAGAGTTCAATTGAGTATATTTGATATGCTTGTAATGTTCCGCCAATTCCTTGCTGGGCAGAGCCTTGGCTTTACGCTTACCGCTTTCATACCAACCGACCCACCAACCCTTGACATCCTTTCTTTTGTAAACCCAAACCTTTTTCATGATATCTATTGTATCGTAAATATGGGGGTGCGAATCAAGTTGAAAAGAGGGTTGACGATATGGCAAATCAGTGCCATTATGGAGACATGCCTTGATAGAATGCGGCCAGAAATGATATAACATTGTATTATAAAAAGAGTTATGCATAAGGGCTTTGGGGTGTCATCCGGATTATATATCCGGTGACCCTCTTCGTTGGGAGATTAGGCAAATCGAGCATCGGATTAACTGTCCGTTCATCTTTTTCACTACCGTCGGTTTGACAATCCGATGCTAAGCAATGTAAATCCTTGAAAATAAAGAACTGCCAAAAACGACTTGACAAATACTGGACACTTCTGGTCACGCCATTGACGCCCCCCGTTGATTGGTGTCACAAAAAAGTATTAGTTTCGAGTGAAGGTAGCTTTGATGTTCAGGGTCAACTCCATTTGTTAGCCCACTTCTTATCGAAAGCCTCATTATTTGCTGCAGCAATAGCAGGTGGCATAAGGAATTGGCTAAGTTCATTAACGATTTGAGAAAATTCTACGTTTCTATCCTCAAGCTTGCTACGCCTCAAGAATGCTTGCCACTGTGTGATCTTGTCAGAACTTGAAGAGAATTCCTCAGTTAAAGCAACTGGAGTTTCACGGGGGATATCGGTATTGCGTCTAGCGAAAGTTGCTTTTATTGCCTTTGTCAAGGTATTTCCGTCGAATTTAAATTCTCTGGCCATTATTCTCAGGTCGTAATAATCTTTCATTCGGCTGTTCAACATGCCGAGAGAGACCATTGACTCAAATTTCTCCGCGACAACTGCTTCTGGAGGATATGCACGAATTCGCGGAGCAGGCAGGTCGAGCAATGTTGGATATTCTATTTCTATGGCTTCGGGCACGACACTATCTCCAAAACCTATATCGACCTGAACATTTATGCGCGCGTTGCCAAGTCTGGCTTCAAGCCTGATTCGCTGGCCAGGATATTCCAAAGCCTCACGAATTTCGGTAATTTGAATACTTTCAGCGTCGAATTCGAGGCCGTCTGGTTCAACTTCAGCTTGACATATATCACGAAAAATTTCCTGGAGCCTTTCAGCAGATGCATCTCCAAGTCCCAGTAGATTTAAGTCTTTAGTTGGGCGATGTGGCCGCCCTGTCCAGGTTGCAAGAAGCATCGCCCCTTTGAGGATAAAGCTATCGGATTGTTTTGAGCAAGCAATCCGGTACAGCATACGTTCTACAGTATATCTTATAAAAACAAGATTAGGGTCTTCGTCTCTTTCTTTGCTAATGTTGAGCAGGCGTTGTCGTATTGACGCAACCAGATTATTTGCGGGTTTCCCGCTCATAGTGTAGCCTCAAGATAGGGCTTCATAATGTTTGATACTCGACATATCTTAGCGTATTCCCAGAGCTGGTCATTTTTGCATAGCCTCCGTTGCCGGCAATCTTTCAGGGCTTCCAGAGCAACATCAAGACCGATTTTGTTGCGGTATTTAAAACAGTCGGCTATGGTTTTTGCTTTGTTGAAGATACTAATCTCAACACCTTCTATTTTATGCTTTTCGGTACCTTCAGTTAGTGCCTTACCGGAGAATCGCACTATCCGCAGAGGTGGGTAATCAACGCGAGGTCTGGCTGATTTGCGATCTATTGCTAGCCAGACTTCAAATGGACTTTGAGTTCCCAGATTATGAAATTGGAGTGCTGACAGCAGGCATACGACTCCATGTGGTACTCGCTTGGCTGCCTGCGCCAGTCCCACATTTGGAGACATCTCACTGTCTGCTATAATATAAATACCCCGGGCCATTTTCGTTAGCAGACCTTTCTCGCAGAGCCTGCGGAGATATTCAGGATGAATCCCCTGTTCCATTAGGTCTCTAACACGGATTATCCCGCGGGCTTTGGCCAGACTGAGAACTTTTTCAGTTATATTTTTTCTTTTATTCATGTGTAATTATGTCGGCACTTAATAATATATGCCGATACTTTTACACAGTTCGGCATTTCTTGTAAATTCCTTGATTATTTATTTTCCTAAAAAGTGGCATTCCCAACTTTCGCCCTATATATTATATATTGGTTTTCCATGCCAAAAAGTAGCAAGATTTTTCCTTATACCAACTGGGAGAGAGCTGGTTTGGTCATTAACATCATACTTCTTGGCGGGATCTTGTGTGCCCGACGGCGGGATTTCAGCCCTAAAACGGTGCGAAAGTGGGAAATTCATATTCACGTAGCCCGTGTTTTGGGGCCGCTATCGAGGTTCTGATAGTGAATATAACTTCAATTTTAAAGCATTGATAGCAGCCCAAAAATGAGGAACATTAAAAGCGAACCTAAATAACAGACCAAAAACAGTGTTGTTTCATATTCATATTCATATTCAGGCTTTTATATATAACTTCACATAAAAACATAACTCTTCAATTAACCAACAAATTCTTAAAGTTGTTGGAGTGCCGGTCTCTACTTTTACGGTCGTTCCATTGCCCTATCCGGCAGTCTTCTTTTCTTAAACAATGGACGAAATCTTGGGGCCGCTACTCAAACTCTATTCCCCAGGTAAGAAAATCGGAAAATCCTTTTTACTCATATACATGCTACTTAATCCAAATCTTTGGAATTGGCTGCTACTGTGGTGCATCACCTCTGGCTTTTAGATAGGGCTCTCTTTGCATGCTCGAAGCAACAATTTTTTGCAGCCCTCACTATTTATAGTAGGTGATGCCGATGAGGGGAGAGGATAACCAAGATGGATAGCTATTGACTGTAAATCGAAGCTATACAGTTGGAATTGACTCTCACCCTTTTCCATAGATGATAACTTTATAAAGACTTGGCGATATAAAATAAGAATATGGCCCTATCCGTTCTCCGCTTGGCTATTGAACCAATACCGTTTAGCTCACGGCGTGCCAGCCTGGCTAACCTGCTACCTCGTAGCCAGTGGGACAGCATTCGACGCTACGTCTACCGCAGGGCTCGCTACCACTGCAAGATTTGCGGTCGTGAGGGCAGGATGTACTGCCACGAAACCTGGCAGTTCAACGAACAGACAGGCTACCAGTACCTGATGGGCTTCGAGTGCCTCTGTGAAGCCTGCCACAAAACAAAGCATTATTTTTTTGCTCGTGACAGCCAGGAACGGGCGATACTATTCCAGTACTTCCTCACAGTTAACCGCGTGACCAGGCAACAGGGCATAGACCACCTGATGAATGTCTATCGACAACAGCGGAGGCTCAACCAAAGGGATTGGGTTGTCAATTATGGCGAGCACAACTGGCAGGTACCAGCGACGGCAACCGTGGAGCAACGAAGAAGCTACGCCGCGTTCAATCATCCGCAATACATCTGAACCAAGAACCAATTTAACCCAGCATTTGGCGGTTAGTATGGCACAGTGTATAGTAGAAAAGAATAACTATGAAACATCATTTTTTGGGCTGAAACGCTTTGGATAGTCTTCTGCACCGTTAGTGGTGAGCCTTGAAAAGATAGTTCATTATTGATATTAGCTCTAAATACGCCTGTCGTATTTCCTCAAAGGTTATGCGGTCGTGCGGATTGTCTATAGCTCTGAATTCCTCAAGCCTGTCATCCCTGTAGTATTCTTTGTCACCCATATAAACTTTTGGTAGTGCTCTCACCATTGTTTTACCCCCTTGAATTTTAAGAAGCTGACTTTTAAGGCTTTTATAGCTTGCCAGCCTCCTCAATCTCTGCCTTTCGCCGGGCTTTCATTTCCTGAATTTTTTCCAGGTAGTATGCGTCCCAAAACTCCATAAGCAATCACCTCTCAAAAAACTTAGCGGAATTCTTAACCCGATTTCCCGTTAAGGCTCGGACGGCAGAAATTAGAGTTATGGATTCCGCAACAAGTCAAAGGGTGATTGCTGTTTTGGGGACGCCGTATTGCGGAAAAATCTCAGAATGAAAGCGAACAGGGCAGAGCATATAGGAGCTCGACCGCTTTACATAGCCTTTTTTTGATTGAGCGAGGCTCTTAACCTGATTTCCCGTTGAGGCTCGGACGGTGGAAATTAGAGTTATGAGCCGAGCTGCACCGATGAGATTTGGGATTTATGTTGACCAAGATATGCTGTATTGTGGGACAATTCCCACTATTGGGCGCGAACCTTACCGACCTTGCTGAACGCCAGGCCCACCAATCCCAGTGTGTACATCAGATTTCACCCGGGGGAATTCAGCTTTGTCTCTACTTCTCCCACGAGTGGCGCGTTAACAACAGATTTATAGCTGTTTCAAGCAGGTAACGCCCATCCCCCTGGCATAGCGCGAACACGACCAAATAAGTTGGTCCACTGTGCGAGCCGGCCATCAGTCACTGGCCAATATAGTGCGTTGGAGCGATGCCTTGCCCCAGAGTTGGTCCGCAGTTTAAGTCCTCCACACAAGTAGTTGATTCTGTTATGCGAATCATTCATTTTGCACTTGTTGCAAGCGATTAGCGGCTAACAGTGCGATCCCAGAGCCGGCATAGTTGGGAGTTAGTAATTCGTATTTGGTCCTTGGGACTCCTTACGGA
>CAZTKW010000272.1:0-5345 GCA_964614315.1 uncultured Pirellulales bacterium | reverse complement strand
CGTTAGGATCAGATGCCGAATTTGGATCGGCTATTACCTTGATGGTATGCTTACCGGCCGGCAAGCCGTAAGCTATTCGGATCGTGGCTATGTGACGATCACCGTTGTCCAGAGCAATTCCCATATAATCCGCCTGATAGTTGGGATCATTTATATCGATCACCCTAAAACTAAAGGGAGTTTCAAATCCGGCACCCTGGTTCAAAAATGTAGCAACAATATCTATCGATTCGAAAGCAGTAACATTGCTGTCAGGAACGTTAATACCTCCCTCGATCGTAAGATCCGGTTTGCCGTTAAAGGACACCTCCTTGCCGGCATAGTTGTTAAACTCATAAGCTTCGACTATATCGTTATTAGAATCAGCTTCAACGACAATTAACTGTTCTTCATAAAGGCTGTTAGTATCAGCAGATAAGTAAACAACATTAGCACCAACAGAAGCTCCCGGAGCAAGACCGTTTGCGTCAGTAAATTCGTATGTTCCTATCAGCGCACCTCCACAGCGAGGGTCGCCATTATAGAATGCAACATTAAAGTCAACCGCACTGACAGTACCCTCATTTATAACCTGGGCGGTAATATCAACTTCATCGCCTGTATTAGGCTCGGCCGGGCTGAATTGTATGTAGTAGTCATAAACCGCCAGATCGGCTAAGCTGCCGACTACCGGCGGTGAAAAAGCATTCAATGCCTGAAGGCAAACAGCAGTTGTAAATATATCCGACTCCCATGAGCCATCGCTCTGCTGACTGTTGGAAAGAACAGTTAAATAATCCTGCAATTCATATGACTGTTTTACCCTTGAAAGAGCCCGATAGGCCAAAGCCACATCGGCGATTGTCCAGTTTGGATCATTGGGGTCACCTTTGCCCAGCAGAAAATCCCCGGCCTTTAATACCGAATCTGAAAGACTTGAATTTCCGTAATCATCCCTATCAAGGTTCTTTAAAGCAATCAAACCCATCGCAGTCCTGGCAATATCAGAGGGCATATTAACCTCATCTGCCAGTATCCAGGAGCCAGTGGTACTGTTCTGATCATCGATGATAAAGTCACGGGCACCCGTCAAGACGCTGCTGCTTACAGTTCCATCCTCCAAAAGGGACTCAACGACACCGATAGTATCGATAATATCACTCTGCTTGGATTCACCAAGTCCCCAGCCGCCATCGGAGTTCTGTAAAGAGATAATAGTTGAACTTATAGTACTGGTATCTACTGACGTATTGGCCAGAACCCAGAACTTACGCGCAAGTACGTCGGTATTGGTTTCATTAATGTCATCAATATACGATATCGAATCATTCAGGGCACTTAGAACACCTGACTGGCTGCTCAAAAGCGACAGTGCCTTGATAGTTTCCACGGTATCAATAACCTGTTTGTCACCTGAAGACCACGAACCATCGGAATTCTGCTGTAATAATAGATATTCCACTGCATCATCAATCATGTCAAAAGTTGATGATGCAAGAGAAATGCTCGATAAGAACAGCAATAAAACTGTACATAAGCAGAATTTGCCGGTCAATGAAAGCTTTGTTAACCAACTATACCTTACTTTTCGGTTCAAATTAAAAATTCCCATGGTTATCTCCTTGGGTTATCAGAAATATTACCAATTTGTTTTTTGAGTTCTTCTTGCATTACTTCAACTTGCAAATTGCCTTCTCAAGTCCAAAAATAAAATTCACGTCTTTGACCATTTTTTCTATCAGGTCTATGCCTGGATCCGGACAGCTGCCTTCAGAAGAACCGAGCAGTTCAATACTCGTATTGATACATCTGTCAGCTGTCCGGATTTGTTTATCAAGTAAAAACACAAGGTTTTCTTTAGGTACTGCCCTCTCAAATAGACCCTCCCGCAGGCCAAGCCAGAGAAGTACGCGTGTATTGACTAAAAAGGTGCTGCTGTGAAGTGAGTTGAAAAGCACAGATGGATCCATCCTACCTGAAACCTGTGCCTTCCCAAGGTCCTGGACCCATTTCTCAAATGCTCTGAGGCCTTTTTGCGATGTACCAAAATCATTGTTTTTGTATTTGGCTGATGGGGTATTTTTAAACAGCCACTCCTGATCAAGACCATAATATCTTGCAGTATTGATCAGTGTTTGGCTTTCAATATCAACAACCTGAGTCGATCTGTATTCGGGATAAGCAAAACTCCATAGACCAACGCTTCTAAAAAGAATCTCTGGGTAATCAACCTCAACTCCTTCTTCTGCCAAGGCATCTTTTAACTCAAAAAGCTGTGGAAATTCCCGCTTGAACCAGTATCGCTTATCATTCGCCCAGCTTTCAAAGTCAATTGTATCAAGGTCGATTGGTTCTGATTTTACAGGCAGCTTAAAGTGGTCAAGTTCAGAAAAGCTTGCGTGTAAATTAGGCTTGGTCGATATCGTCTTGGTCTGACTGCTGGTCGCCCATGCTATTAGTTCAGCAGTATTACATGCTCTGGGTTTTGTAGGTGCCGATTGACCAACTATTCTGGATATCTGGCCTGTTGTTACTTCAACAACATCTTTTTCCGACTCAAACTGAACGTTGCCCTCGCTGACAACCAGTGTTGTGCTGTCATCAGTTACACTCATATCAAAAGTAGTGCCTGTAATGACAGCCTTGCAATGAGGTGTTTCAACTATAAATGGACTGCCATTATGCTTAACGTGAGAGTAGATCTGCCCCAAAGTAAGTTCTAACATACAGCCTGAATATTCATTTGTATTGAATGGTTCAATCACCAGAGTTGTATCTATATTCATTACTATCTGGTGCTTGTTATTTATAACAAGGGTTTTTAATTCGCTATCAGAGGTTTTGAGTTTCTGGCCGATTGGAATGGACGTTTTTTGGTTATCTGACACTAATTCAACTGTAAGAAAAGAGTCAAATGCAACTTCTTGTGAGACAACCTCCTGCTTCATCTCTGGCTTGGAATCTGGGGGAAACATCAGCCAGGCCAATACACAAATAACCAGACAGGCTGCTGCCGCACTAATTTTATAGAACAACCTAAGATATTTTGGGCGTTTTGGGTCATCGGCAAGATCAGGACAGCGTTTGCAAAGGTCCCGCCAGCCCTCTTCAACCGTCATGTAAAGATTGACAGGCGGATGCCGTTTTTCTATAAGGGCAGGTACATCTTCAATGAGTGGCCGGTACTTCCTAATCAGGCTAACGAGTAACTGGCTTTCTTCGTATTCTTTGGCACATCGGGCACAGCTTTGAAAATGCTGCTCAAATGCCTGATGTTCCTCATCTGTAATATCTTTGTCGTTGCCTAGATAAGGCAAAATCAATAATTTGGCTTCTTTACATTTCATATTCATAACCTTATTGTCATGGTCAGACATTTCGATCATCCCATTCGCCGGGATGACAATGTCCTTCTATATAATTAGTGGCAAAATTGCTTATTTCGGGACAAATGCTTTTTAATATTCTTGGACAAAAGTTTTGTAACATCAGCAGATGTACAGCGTTATAAAAAGTTGTTTTTTTATTTTTTTAAAAATCAATCAGCTGATTCCAAGGGATTTAGCACATCTCTCAACTGATTTTTGGCACGATATAGTCTTTTCCGAAAAGTCTCTGACGAGCAGCCTGCAATCCTAGCAGCATCTAAGGTGGATAAGTTCTTAAAATAGTGTAACGTGATGGCCTGAGCACTTTTAGTTGGCAGGTCATCTACTGCTTCATACAGAAGCTTTGTCATATTCAGATAATGGCCATTAGTTTTATTATCTGTCAATTCATTGGCAGTGGTTAAATCTACACGCAGGCATTTCATATTGGTCCTTCGAAAATATTCTTTTTCCTTGCTAAGTACGTTTTTAGCAATACTGAATAAATAGGTCTGAAACGAGGATTCCGCCCTAAAGTTCTTTCGATGCTCCCAAATACGCACAAAAACCTTTTGGACAATGTCTTCCAACGATAAATGCCGGCTATTTCGTTTGATGAGAAATTGTCTGAGAATAGGAGAATATTTTTTATAAAGGTGCTCAAAAGCTTTTCTGTTGCCAGCTGCGGTTTTCAGCATTAATAGTGACTCATGATCGAGTGCAATTTTATGACTATTGGACATGGCTTTTGTACTTGTGAAAAAATCTACTTACTATAATTATGTGATTAAGTTTCGAGACAGATGCAGCATACCTGTAATGAACTGATTATTTAGCAAGGGGCAATTAACTGAATAAAACACTGGAATACGTCCGGTATGGTTACATAATTGCCTTCAGCTACCAAGAAATTGTGCGGGAAATTGCTGTTTTAGACTTGTTACAAGTAACAAAACAAGAGCTTAATTGAGATAGTTGAAACTTAATCCATCTTACGGTTTTATTGTAGCATTAGCGGCTTTGCCTCTGAGCCAACTAATTGTATTGTTACAACAGATCATAATCAAAGCTCTATAACCCCTGTGTCAGAATAATGAATCTGAACTCATCGACCAATTGGTTGAGCAACTAACCACTATAGCTTATAATAATACCGAGCAGTGGTTCGCCGGCTAGGTTGACGGTATATCGATAATGTCCTTTTTCTGGTTAAAATGCCCGGACGAATCGATACATCGGCAGTATATGTGACGAGTTTCACGATTTATTACCTCCTTCATTGCATATATTTTCAACTCAGACTACGTTTCTGTCAACAATATATCTTTGCTAGTTTCATATTCTTAGGATCACAAAAAAGAATCGCTTTGACAGTTTGTTCAATGGAATTTCGCAATAGTATTTTATCTCCAAACCCCTCAACTGGATGGTTTTGTCTGCGTTACACAGTGTGATCCTGTAGGGCGTTTGTGTTATCTGGTCACAATACAGCTTTGGAATATCGTTGTTATGAGCAAACAGAAATATTTTAAGATCGCTGCGTGGCAAGATAGATATTTCCGTGGTTGCGGTGTGTCTTTCGAGCTTCTCCAGATACCCGGAATGCTGTCTGACATATTCTTCTTTGAAAAAGACATTATTCTGGGGTTCGACTGAGGTGTTATCCACTAATATAGCACCTTGTAGAACCGGCGAAACTTCCGTGATTTTGTAGTTCAGAGCTGCGGTCCAAACGCTATAGCCTTTTGAGGCAACACCGATGTTTCTATGTGTGATAGTCTGGTTTTTAAATACGAAATCAACGGTTTTTCTGATTTGCCTGTGATTGCGTGCGTTGGCTTTTGCTGTCCATATATTAGCAGCGTCATATTTTTTCTGGAAGAGCCACGAGTACTTGCGATGATTATTCCCGTAGACACCTTTGAACCACCTGTCCTGTTGCCATCCATATATATTATAATTGGCATCTATTCTGTCAGGCATCCTATAGGAATGAGC
>CAZTKW010000271.1:0-5353 GCA_964614315.1 uncultured Pirellulales bacterium | reverse complement strand
TGTGCTTCTTATCAGGTGTCAGCCTTAATTTTCTTGAAATACTCTGCTCTTGCCTGTAAGATTTAGTAATAGTTTCTTGCGCCTGTAGCTCAATTGGATAGAGCATCGGTCTACGGAACCGAAGGTTAGAGGTTCGAATCCTCTCAGGCGTGGTCGCAAGGATTCGAACCTTCAAGGGGTGTGGGGAAAGAATTATAAAAAGAAATAAATATGAAAAATCGGGAACAGTCGGAGGGGGCATCGTATTGCTGCTTATCCTCGTATTGGTGGTTTTAGCAATTGTTAGACTTTTGTGGCTGAATGCTGCAAATGACTACTACGACACTCTGACATCCGTTTACATCTCACAAAATAATGATTACCAGGACAGCGACCGGGAAAAACTGCAAAGTCAATTACTTGAAGACGGCATTTTTTTCAAAATCCACAGATGGGACAAAGAAGATTTTATTAAAGACAAAGAGTTATATAAAGAGATGACAGATACCTATAAGAGACTGCAGAGAAGAAATGAAAAAGATGGCAGTGTTATGCAGGATTTGATTAATCTGTGAAAAAACGCTAAAAATCGTCATCCCCGCCAAATTCTCACACTGGCACAGAACAGGAAAAAATTATCAAAGCCCTGCCAGCCAGTTATCGGTAAACTCCAGCATATCGTCCCAGTTGACTCGCCCGTCGCCGGTAAGGTCAGCTCCGTTGCACGCATCGCATACGTTCTCAAGCCAGCGTTCAGCAAAGTTAGCGAAGTCCACAAAGTCCACGTCCCCGTCCGGCTCAATGTCGCCGGGAATGAACAACTCGTCATCGAAACCATAAGTTGTGATAGTGACACCACTCCAAGAACATTTCACGAGAAACAATCTCCTGTCCTGGGCACGCAGTTCGTCTAAAATTTGTTCAGATATACCAGGCTCCAGTTGTGGCTCATAAAGGAGACAATCACTACTATTGTGATGACTTGATGCATAGCTTTGCGAGTAATACCCGTGAAGAATAATAGGCTGGCTGGTATACCCTTCGATTACCGTCTCAACGAAGCGGGAAATATGGTAAATTTTGGGCCAACCCTCTACCCATTGAAAGTAGAACTCTGTTGTAATCGACACGCCGTTGGGACCCTCAAAATAACTTTCCACCCAAATATCATTGGGACCGGGCTCCGGGCAGAGGCACCGTTCGGTGTCGTCCACGTCGCTATATCCGCCCTAAGTCAGCACTGGTTGATGATATGTAACTCGTTACGCAGGCTCTCCAAAGTCACTTAGGCTTACTACCGGGCTCTCCTCCACCGACACTTGCGTCGGCACGTTGCCCGTTTGCAATTCATAGGTTCTACGGTTAGGCAAGTGGTGCATCAGCCAACCGTCGGTCGCATCTGTTCCTTCAAAGGTATGGTTGGCAAATGGCAACAGAGGAAGTTCCCCTGTGAGTGTTCGGATGCGGCCATCCGCTGCATATTCAATGGTTACATCGGCATAGAAACTCTGTTGGAGGTTTTCTGGTGTGAGCCACATGCTTTTGGTCTCAACGGTCCACAGTGATTTGAGGCGATGTCTGGCAAAAATATCCCCCGGGTCAAACGTCCCCTCCGCCCGCCTGATACAGTATTCTTTCGGCTCATTGACCAGAAGTGGTGTGGTTGCCGTTGGTGTGTCCTCTAATTGGGGAATCTCCCGAATCTGCTTGACTACCAGTCCTCCACTTGGTATCGCGGCGCCGCCGGCTGCTAACTTCTTATATTCAAAGTCCAGAATGTAATAGCTCTTACCTGTCACCTGCTCGAACTCCTCAGCTGCCGCTATAAGCAATTGCGACAAATCGTTGTAATCAGCCTGCCATTCCATCACTGTTTCACCCAGAATCACCAGGTTTGACGCTTGAACTAATGTCACCGAAGTGCCTTCACATGGGTCAACACAAATGCTGACTTCTTCTGGAATCGAACCATCCTCTGGATTGGCGACCGAGGTTGCACCGTCCTGGGTTACAAGTTCGATATATATATTCGGGTCAGTCTCTTTTTTTTCTAAGATAGCCACACCGTTGGCTAACTCGAACTCATCCGGAAAGGAATGGTGCACCAGAATCGCCATACCAACGTCGGCTTCATTTACATCGTGACGCAGACGTTCAAGAAAGGCATTGTCGTTATAGAAGCTGGCGAACACCTTGCGAATTGCTCTAAAAACTCCACGTTCATTGTTCTCTTCAGCATCACATATACACGGCCCATAGCCATCGCCGTCCAGGTCGTCGGCCAGGCAACCGCTGTAACTGTCGTAAAGGCCGGCACCGGTGAACTGATTGCTGTCTTCTACGTTCGTCGAACTTCTAAAGCGGATTTTACTGTTAATATCGAATCCGTAATTCGGGTCCTGTAAAACACCAATGACCGCGTCCTCTTGTGCCTGGGTAAAGCTCGTAACATAGGTGTTTTTGAAAAGGTCCTCGCGAATAGATTCAAGCTCCGCAGATAGTGCCGCCATATTCGATGGTGGATAGCCGTAACTGGAAAGGCGAGCGTCAAGTTCTTCACGTAGACTGTTGCCGCCGGTGATAATCTGGTCGAGAAATTCATTCCACAAATCGAACGAAAACGCTGTTGCGACAGGACATTTCTCTGGTATTGCTTCGCGCAAAATTCCATAGTTTGCCGCCTTGCCTCCGAAATATTGAATGTCCGCTGGAACAAGGTCATTAGTATCAGCGCTGTAATCGCCAAATGAAGCTATCGGTTGAATATTCAGCTCCGGCGGCTCTTTCAACGTAAGAATTTCCGCTATCTCCTCCGGCGTTAAAATTCCCTCAAGGTCTTTCAGACTCACCTCACAGACACCGCCATCCTCACTGACCGATAGCAGGATAGTATGCCCGACAAACTGCTGTGCACTGTTGGCGTCTTCTGCTACAGCCAGGTGTGCGAAAGGCACGCCGAAAGTCCTCGCTAAAATGGCCACGTGCGAATTCGGTGTTGATGGCAACAAGGAAAGAATGCCGGCCACAAACGGTATCTCGGCCGGTACTCCATCAGTCAGCAGAATATCCTCCGGTAAAAGATTGCCAGCCAGATACGCCGCTTCTATCTGGTCACCGGCGAAATATTTCAACTCTCCTAATGCCCAGCCCTCCGAGTAGCAGGCGTTGCCCTCAGCCCACCGAGCCGTAGAACTGACGGTTATCCCCTCGGCCTCAAACCAGTCACGGTTGGCCTCGGCTAAAACTAATTGTTCATAAGTGGGAAAATAAAATGCCTCCACACCAGGGTCAGCTAATACATTTGCCTTCACCACGTTGAACATATCGCGAATCTCTTCTTTGGTGTAAGGATCGTAACGAATGAATTGGATGCCATACTCATTAAAAGCAGCAGCCGGAGGTTCACCAGCCATAGAAGGTAAAATGACCGCCCCTAACACGGCCTGTTGGCCAAACTCTTGGAGCGTAACATCATAATATTCGCTTGGATTCATTCCTATAAATGGTGGCAGCACCGCTGTGGCAAAATCATAGTGAAATACATAAAGCTGGCTGTCTTGGAAATAAACTGTATTAGGGGCATCAAGTTTGATAGTGAACTTCACCCAACCGGGTTCCTCAGCAAAAACACCATCGTTCCGAAACGGATCATCAGGGAAAACTATCGTTGTCTTCGATGGTCTAACCGTTGTAAAAACCCAAACGTCACCTTTAGCAGTGCCAAGACTATTCTCTTCATCTATCCGCCAGTAATAGGTTGTTCCGGTCGTTCCCCAGTCAAGGCCGCAGGGGTCGTAACTATTGACATCAAAATTGCCCATATACTCGTTGGAATCAACAGTGGCATTGCTTACATCATAAAAATTCGTGCCTAAATATACATCGTGTGAGAGTGCTTGGTAGCCGGCTGTCCAGCTAAGCACTGTATTCAATTCCACATCTTGGGACTCATCAGCAGGTTCAGGATTAAATGCCTTCCGATAAAGTTGCAAAAGTTCCTCTTCAGATAAGGCTCTGTTATATACACGGACATCGTCGATGACCCCGTTGAAAAACGCGTAAGAACTATCGCAGCCAATATATGCATTATAATTAACACCACTATAGCCGACCGAGGTCACCTCGGCTTTTGGAATTCCGTCGACATATATTTTCAGGCTGGAACCGTCATTCGTCCCGGCAAGGTGATACCACTGACCTGTATTAAGAGCCTCCGGTGAAACCGCCTCGAGATAAATTCCCCCACCAATATAAAACGATGGCTGATTATTGTAAGTATAAAGGCTGTAACCGTTGTAACTCGTATTGTATTGAGCCAGGACAGTATTATAAGTTGCAAAATCGTTCGCATATATCCACGCAGCAACGGTTACAAGGTCACCTTCCAGGGCGGCAATTGCAGATAGTTGTACTGAATCCATAAATCCGTCACCTGCAAGCCCATCAAAATCAAGTGCATAGTCTCCTGCTTTGCCGCTTACCCAATTAGGGTCGCCCTTGAGTGTGCCGTCATTGCTGTTGCCGCTTGAATCATAAGCGATGGCGCCGGAGCCCTCCTCAAACTCCCACCAGCCGACAAGATTAGGGTCAATAGCTAAACTTGTTGAACCTATGGCCAATAATAGAGATAATATTACCAGCCGTGACTTCCTATTTGACATAACATCTTTCTCCTTTGTTAGATTAAAACATTATATCAAAATCTCCATCGAATTGCAATAAATTAAAAGCTTTTTTACCTGTTTTTCTGGAAGTGTCACCCAAAACCCAAATTATTGCCCTTAAAAATGCCGTTGGCCTACTTTTTTACTCTCCCCAACCATCATCCACCACCAACCTTTTCTGTCCAATATATCCACTCAATTAACAGCCCCATTTTTTCACCTTTTACCTTTTGTCTTTTCTCTTTTCTCAGCGCCTCTGCGGGATTCAATATTTGGTTTTACTTTTCTTTTGCCTATTTCCCACATCTTCCCCATTTTAACATTCAACAAGTCAACCAGCAAATCGTCCCAAGTGCGGCCCGCTCCGGCTGGCAAGAAACACTATGACAGCTTTCCTATGGTCAATCCACAAACCCACTTTTCTTTTCATATATTTCCCCTTTTTTTATCATGTCTGCATAACATTAAAGCTCGGCGGAGCGATAATCGCCTATTCAAACGATTGGTTACAATTATAATCTGCTCTTTGCATATTCTATCGGCTACTCCAGTTGTTAGCAAATTTAATCGAATCCCGCGAAAATCAATTGTGCCTGTTGCCCGAGTAATGCTTCAAGTTCGCGTATGCCTTACCGTTTAGTCTGAGATTCCTCCTGTACGACAGGTTACCCACCAGGCTTATCAGCGGCTGGCGGCGATGCCATAAGTTG
>CAZTKW010000270.1:0-5361 GCA_964614315.1 uncultured Pirellulales bacterium | reverse complement strand
TGATACAGCATCGACGCTCTGGCTGAACGCCGTGGGTGGACCTTCGTTCTGTGAAACGAAATCGATCCCCCATTTATTGCCCGAACTGCTCGAAAGGTCCGTTGACGTACCAGTGGTAACAAATTGATTCGAAAAAATATAAGGAGCTTTGTCCGCACTTACCGTAAAGCTCTGCCCCGAAGGCACTTTAACTATAGCGTAAATACCCGCAGCATCGCTTGTCCCCTGATACGTACCTCCTCCGGTTGCTGTCACTACAACATCAGGAATCGGGTTACCCACAAGGTCCGTCACTCGCCCGCTGATAATCTCGCCAGTACCGCTCGTATAAACGTTGTAAATACACTCCTCAAGTATATTGAAAGATGGCGTTGAGTTGACTGTCGGAAGATTGTACCATGCATCGTCATCGCCGCACCAGCCCATATTCACATGATGGTACAGCGTCGAAGAGGTATAGCCGTAACCGTCACAAATAACCGCGTGCCCGCCAGCCGCACCCTTGATACCCAGTAACGTCGGTTGTTTGGCATCGAGGTTGGTGTTGACCATGTTACTCAGCGTTGAACCCAGGATAGGGTCCTGCGAGTATATTGAATTGGAATAGCCGAAGATTGCCACTAAATTCGTATCTGCGTAACGCAAATACCCCATAGAGCCTCCGGACCCATATATTGTGCTTACGGCCTCGGCCACATCATAGCAAAGCCTGCCTATCTCCTGTCTCTGGTATGCCGGAGTGCCTATCAAGGGCTCCAGCGGCATATTCGACCAAACGTACAAACCTGGATATTCGTAGTACCGCATAAGTTGAGCTGTCGCCGTCGCAACACAACCGCAGGGGTAATTTGTGTTGCTGCCGTCTGGACCGGGTGGTGTGTAGTAGTTGTAGCATGACTCCATATTGCTGTAACATTCCAAATTGCTCTGGCCCCATTTGCTCTGCACAAGCGGAGCTACCCAGACCTCCGATACCGTGGAAAGTCCCAGCGGCTCAATTGCTTCTTCCGCCGCCGACAGCTCCTGCCACTTGCTATTGGCCTTAGCCGCCCGGGCCTGCAGTGACTCGACGTTCATTAGTTGTTTAGAAACGTTGCCCGTTGCGAGTTCTTTCGCCGTTGCGACTCGCTCGGGAACGTCACTGCTAACCAGCGCTCCAAGAGGGTTATCGTCCGAGCTGTCGTAAGTACCATCATCAGCAAAACAAATAATCGGCTCAACAAAATCGTCTGCCGGCACAACCACAAAACCAGCTGGCTCCAAATAAACAATGTAATAACTCGGATTGCCGTCCTCATCGGTAAACGTCTCAATATCCCCAATTTTTCGACCGAGAGTTGTACTGAGCCGGTTCGCATTGGCTTTGAGCCAACCTCGTACCGCTCTTCCAGCTTGCTCTTCTGTCGTTGGCCGTGCCCACAAACTGCCGCAGTACAACTGTAAAACTACCAAAACAACTGCAATCACCCGGATTGTTTTCTTCCCTCTTCGCATTTTCCTCTCCTTTCCAAAAAGTTCTTCCCTTGATTATGAGCCAAAAACCCACTCTCCTGCACTCTTTTTCAGTTATTCCACTGCCTTAAGCAATTGCATTGCTCCTCTGGAAATGGCGACTGAAAAGCAAAAAAATTATAACCCGAATCGCCCTTGAATGCAAACATTCTCTTTTTTTTGATAAATTACACAAGCCTTTTATCTCTCCCTGTTTTTTTCCTTTTGTTTATTCGTGGTTAACTCTTAAGCCTTTAGTCTTATGTGACCCGGCTTACGAGCAATGAAAAATTAATCAAAGGCGCTGGTAATCAAAAGAAAATTTAAAATTTTTTGAAAATTTTTTACTTCTCTCCACGTAAGGACTTACAAATTTTGCAAAAAATGGTGAGAGGTTAATCGGTACTGCAATCGAGCAGCCAGTAAGCGGATATAATCGCTAACTCGTTCAGGTCTACGATATTATCGCCATCAAGTTCGCCTGGTTCGCTGGAGTCGCCGAGCCAATTTGCTGCAATGACGGCAAAATCACCAAAGTTTACAATGGTAGGGTCGTTCAGGTTTGGGCATTCGGCGTAAGTTACTCCATCCCATCCGGCAAGTCTTGCCCACATCCACCAGCAGGATTGCCCCTTTAGGACACAGTTTATTGTATTTTTTTCTGCAGCAATTCCGCTGTGTGCGCAACTGTCGCAACCGCTATAACCGCTGACACCAGTGCCGGTAGTTAACTGCTCTAACTCTGAGCCAACGTTGTTATCGCACCATTCATACCCCCAGTTATTTGTACGACTGGGATTATAATCAAGATTATCCCACATCGGCAGGTCATAGTAATAATTTCCATCAGGGTCATAGTTTTCTATATCAGAGAAATCAAAAAGGATTCTGTCATTGGAAATGCAATGTTGTCTTATTTGCTCGTTTGCTGTGTGGATAAAGCCGCCTTCACCCTGGCCTTCTGCGTGGCCGGTCATAAAAACGAACACAACCGGGTGCTCAGCGGCACGTGATTTAGAACCGCCTTCGCTATACTCTGAAACAAGTATTTCCATATTATCAAGATAGCGTTGAATATCATGGCCATTGATACTGCACCACGACCACATAATAACATTAATGTGATAGTTTGCAGAATTGTCCAAAAGGTTCCTGGTAGACGTCACCCAGGGAGTAACGCCGTACTCATCAATATAATCGCCCAGACTTAAATCGGGCTGAGCCCCGGGTATACCATAATCATCTAAATCCAGACCACTCGAACCACTATCGCTCCATTCATATTTCATACTAAATGCCGGAAAAATCTCTAAAGCCGTCATACCCGTAACCAGTTGGCTGCCATGAGATGTATGCTGATAAGCAATATGTAAATCAGCTTTCGCCCGTTCGACCCAGTACTCTGGTATGTCATGGAAGCTTGCAGCACAATTATGGTCGACAATGATTGGCTGGCCGCAACAAAGACTCGCACAAACAATCACAATGGCACATACACACGATATTTTTGACTTGATTGGTATCATAATCTGACACTTCCAATTTAAATGCTTAAAGAACATAATCTTCTCCGTACGACATCAATAATCTTACCAAAATCAACTTGAAATATCAAGAGATTTCGCCTAATCCGAGCAACCCCGGTGTCGTTTCCGGCGTCTGGGTCCCGCTGCCGTTTCGGACAACTCCGGTGGTTTCACTGGATGCATGTTTCCCGATGCCGTCTCGGACAATCGCTGTTTGCTATCTATTGAAGTCTTGCCCTATGAATTTCAACCCATCTTTGATGCCCGTTCGCCAGTAGACCCAGCTGTGGCCTCCGTCACGAACGCGATATTCATGCGGGATATTATGCTCACGCAGCAGAACGTGCAAGGCCGAATTACCTCGATACAGAAAATCATCATCGCCGCAATCAAGGTACCACCGGACGCTTTTCACAGTATCTTCCGGCAGGGTTTTAACCTGGTGTAAAGGGCTGTATTTTTTATAATGCTCGGTCAGGCCCGGCTCGCCCGAAGCGGTAGGACCGTACATTTTCGAGAAAGATTTTTCATAACGCTCCTTGCTCATTTTGAGGACATGTTCATCTGTCCTGATACCTGAGCTGTATGCCGCACAGGCCGTAAACATCTCAGGATGTCGCATCGCCATTATCAAAGCTCCGTACCCTCCCATAGACAAACCAGAAATACCACGATATTCTTTTTTCGTACGGGTTCTATATGTCTTATCTATATGGGGTATGAATTCGCCGATAAGCATATCTTCATAACGGACTTTACCTTGATAGTCATTAATGTACCTGGTCATCTTTGCATCCGGCATAACGATTATCATTGGAGGAATTTCCCGCGATGCTATCGCACGGTCAGCCGTGATGTTAACTTCACCGAACTGCACCCACGCCGTTTCATCATCCGTCGCCCCGTGAAGAAGATAAACCACCGGGTAACGCCTTGTCGAACTGTCATAATCAGGAGGAAGATAGATACTATATTTCACATCCCAGTCAAGGATATTACTTTCAAAAACAAGGCTCTCCAAAACTTTGCCCTGTTGAAAATAACCGCTTCCCCCAGCCGTTAAAATCGATGACGATAAAGCAACAAGAACAAAAACTAAGACTATTCGACCAACTTTCATAATAACGACCTCCTTAACTAAGCTGACATTCCTCATATTAAACGCCTGACTCAGCAGCCAGACTTTTCATTGCCGCGATAATATCAAATTTTTCTTTCACCCGCAACCGCTGAAATTTTAATGACCTTGCAGCTGTAAAAGAAGAAAATTCGCCCAGCCCTGCTACAACCCAAATCCCAAATATCTCACAAAACCACAAAAATCACGAATACATAAGGCTTTTTATATCAAAGACTTAAAAAAATATTCAAAAAACGCAACCATTTTATATATCCGATTTTTTCAAAATTTTCTGAAAAAGTTGAATCTTTGGCTAAAAATGAGAACGTTTTTTGGGTTTTTTACTGAAAGTCTTTGGATGTGGAGACAAAACAGAGACAAGATTTATCTTCTGCGCGACTGTACGATTGAACCAAATTATTAAAACGTGGTGCAGAATTTTTTATAGATTTGCCTGGTTTTCAGGAAGTTGATGGAACGATGCACGTAATTTTGGCAAACTTTCCGGATGATTCTTTTGTATAAATTCGATCAGCCTTTCTCTAACATAGCAGCGTAGATTCCAAGCTGTCGATGCGTCAGAAGCACTCATCAGGGCTCTTAGTTCTATGGCATGTTCAGAGGTGTTGGTTACCTGCAGAACACATACTTTGCCATCCCACAATTCAGAATCCTTTAATATCTTCTGAAGTTCCGCTCGCACCACATCAACCGGTACCGTATAATCAACATGGACATACACAGTACCAAGCAAATCTGCCGTACAGTGGGTCCAGTTCTGAAAAGGCTTTTCAATAAAATAAGTAATTGGTACGACCAGACGCCTCAAGTCCCATATCTTTACGACTACATAGGTTAAGGTTATCTCTTCGATCCGACCCCACTCGTTTTCAACGATAACAACATCATCTATGCGGATCGGTTGGGTAAAAGCTATCTGAAGGCCGGCTATGAAAGTTCCAATTGTTCGCTGGGCAGCCATACCAACAACGATACCGATAATCCCCGCTGATGCCAGGATGGTCGTTCCAAGTTGGCGAACTTTCTCGAAGGTCATCAGCATCATGCCTAATGCCAAAATACACACCACGATAATCACTATTCGCTTCAAGACATTTAACTGAGTGCGAATTTTTCTGGCTCTGAGATTGTCTTTTTGGTCAATGTCAAAACGGCCAATAACGTATTCGTCCAAAACGTATGTTGCTTTTACCAACAGAAATG
>CAZTKW010000269.1:0-5386 GCA_964614315.1 uncultured Pirellulales bacterium | reverse complement strand
TGATGCATTTTTTGTTCGATGCGTATGAAGATAAAGACCACAAGTATCACGATGTTTTTCTCGAACACTTCAATAAGATTGACCGAATAATCGGTGAAATTAGTGACAGGCTTGGCGACAATGACTTATTGATTATGCTTTCCGACCACGGTTTTGAAAAACTTGATTACGATGTTTACATCAATTATTTACTCAGGGAAGAAGGGTTTCTGCAGTTCAAAGATGGTCAGGACATTGGTTTGAATAATATTAGTTACGGTACAAAGGCCTTTGCTCTTGACCCGGCAAGGATTTATCTAAACGTTAAAGGCAAATATCCCTGCGGAACCGTCGAGCCATCTGAAAGCGAAGAAGTTTTGAGCCAACTCGAAGACCTCTTAGGTGAGTTGAAGATAGATAACCGGAAGGTCGTAAGAGATATATACAGGAAAGAGCAAATATATTCCGGACCTTGTTTTGAAAAAGCGCCCGATATGATTCTGGTTGCCAGAGAAGGTTTTAACCTTAAGTCAAAGATGAACTCTCGAATGCTTGCTGAAAAGGGTATTTTCAGCGGCAAGCATACACAGGACACAGCTTTTCTGGTAGCTAAGGGCATTTTTGATGATAAGATTATCCCGGATGAGCCGAAAGTTTCAGATATTAAATCAATTATAGAGAAAAGCAAAAGCTGACAATATATAAGAAGCGAAAATGCACAACGCTAATGATTTATTGACAGAAATATCAAGCAATTTGCCGTTTGGCCCTCAGCAATAAGTTATCCCACAAATATCGGACCCCATTTTTATTCGGCTTTGTTTTTCTACTGCATCTACTTTTCTGACTATTTAGTTATTTCATCTCAGGTCACTTTGTCACTTAATAACCGGTTTTATCGGACGTAGAAAAAGTATCGTTTTTTTTAGCGACAGATGAAGTTTGATTAGGCCGAATTATTATTTATATTTTATTTGGTGTTCTTAAAAACGGTTTAGGCACGAGAAAATTTAATGAGATAAGATTTGAGAGTATGTGGAAAAAAACTATTATTTTCGGTCTAATCCTATTGCTTACAGGCTCAGGCACGGTTGGCTGGGCACTACTTGAGCAAAGAAAAGAAAAACAACAGCTTCAGGATCAACTGGAACTACTCGATGGTAAGTTGTCCCAGCTTGACGAACTCATCGCCGGTGAGATAGATATTCAATCTTTTGCGAAGGTTTTTTCCGTCGAAGACTGGCACCAGAAAATATACCAGTACAAGGCGAAAAAAAGGACCAGAGACTTTACTTTAAATATCGGTATTGCGTGTATGCTTGCCGGAGGGGGGATTTTTACTTGGCGGCTGTTACTATCTACCGCTCATTTTGTTGCTTTAAGCATATCCTGGTTGGGCAGAAATGCCGGCAATATTTTCAAAAAGCGAGGTCAAGTCAAAGATAAAAAATCAACCAAGAGTAGTGCAAAAGCAGAAAAGCAAGCTTTGGAGCAAAAGAAAAAGCCATGGTGGCATCGAGACCGATTTAAAAAACAAGTGAAGGCCCTTGAATTTTCAGGCTGGCATAATTTTAGTAAAGAGAAAATTGCTGTGCTTTATACCGATGAAGAATCCGTCGATCTTGAAAAACCGTTAGAACCCAAAATCGAGTTTGAAAAGCCGTTAGAACCCGAAGTCGAGCCTGAAAAGCCGTTAGAATCCATAACTGAAGAGTCAGATTCAAGTGCTGAACAAGCCGATAAATTAACAGAACACATTCGGAAAACTGTTTTGTCGGATACCGGCAAAAAATCTTCAGAGCCTGAAGATTTGCTTAAAGGGCAAAGGGAGAATTTAGAAAAGCAAATGACTGAATTCAAGCAGATGACAGAAACCGTTCAGCAAACCGCTCTTGAAAATTCCGAACCTCTGAGCGACAGCCTTAAGGAACTTACACGACAAGTCTCGGCTATTCGTGAGTATGCCTCAGAGCAGCAGGAAAGAGTAAGCAAACTTCAAGAAGGATATGATTGGAATATAACCAGAACTTTTTGCCTTAGGATTATTCGGTGTATCGACAATCTTGAAGACCGGATTGTCCGGCTGTCCAAACGGGATGTTGATACAACAGAGCTTGAAGAAATAATGGATGAATTGATTTTTGCGTTAGAGTCCAGCAGTGTTGAACAATTTAAGCCGGAAATAAAAAGCAATTATCGAGGGCAGGAAAAGAGCGCAGAACCTGTTAAAGAGCGCAAACGCTGCGAGGATGGAAAACTAAAAGGCAAAATAGCCAAAGTCATCAAGCCGGGTTATCAATATGTTATCGACGATGAAAATGTCAGGATTGTGCGCGCGGCCAGAGTGAAGCTGTTTGGTTAGATTCGTCAAGTCAAATGAGGTGAGTAAAATGTCTAATATAGTGGGTATAGACTTAGGGACAACTTTTTCTGCGTTAGCGATTCTCAACGGCATCGGCAAGCCACAGATAGTTCCGAATGCCGATGGTGAAAGGCTTACTCCATCCGCAATCTTTTTCGACGAGGAAGACTCCGAGCTAATCCGTGTAGGTATCGAAGCGGTCAATTCGCGGCATCTGAATTTCGAAAGGTCGGTTCGGTGGATAAAGCGGCATATGGGAGATAAGAAATATCACAAGAAAATCGACGACAAAAAGTGGTCGGCTGTGGAACTGTCGGCGCTGATATTGAAAAAGCTAAAACAGGATAGTTCGGTCGAATACGGGGAAATTAATGATGTGGTTATTTCTGTTCCCGCTCACTTTGACGAAGTTCGGAGAAAAGCCACGATGGACGCCGGGACTATGGCAGGGCTGAACGTGATAGGTATTGTTAATGAACCTGTTGCCGCTGCACTATATTACGCAACCACGCGTGAAGTTTGCGGGAAGGTTTTGGTATATGACCTCGGCGGAGGAACTTTCGATGTTACCATACTGGATGTCAAGGGACATCAAATGGATATTGTCTGTTCACAGGGTGACCACAGCCTTGGTGGAATTGATTTTGACAAAGAAATTTTAAAGATTCTGGAAAGAAGCTACAAAAAGAAGTTCAAGAGCGAATTAATTAGTTCGGATGAGGAGAGGGCAAAGTATGAAGACGAAGCCGAGGACATAAAAAAGACGCTGTCGAGGCGTTCGGTTGCGAAGAAGATGCTCTATGGACCTGCAGGGAATATGAAAGTTGAAATTACCCGGGAGATGTTCGAAAATGAAGTTTCTTCTTTGACCTCTCGGATAGATATGCTTCTGGAAGTTGCCCTTGAGGAGGCCGGTATAAAACCATCTGGAATTGATAAGGTTCTGCTGGTAGGCGGCAGCAGTCGAATCCCTGTGCTGCAGGAGCGTCTGGAAAAGATGTTCGGCGTTGCACCTGAAACTACGGTCAATGTAGATGAATGTGTTGCACTTGGAGCGGCACTTCACACCGGCTTGACAATGCTAAGAGAAAAACCAAAAGAGGTGCCGGCGGGCATTGCAGCCAGTCTCAAGGATATTAATCTAATAGACGTATGCAATCACAGTTACGGCACTATTTGTGCACCTATAGATAAGCAGACCGGCCGGCGTATAATTGCAAATCGTATCATCCTGAAGAAAAATACGCCGCTGCCCTGCGAAGCATCACAAATGTTTTATACAATGTCTGAAGGACAGATAGTGCTTGAGAGTACAATAACCCAGGGCGAAGACACCGCTGTTGAGTACGTAAATAAAATTGCAACGCACAAATTTGAACTTCCGCCGGACCGACCGGCAAATTGCCCTATTAAAGTTACTTACAAATATGATTTAAACCAGAGAATGCACTGCAAGTTCGAAGATATCAAGTCGGGCAAAGTTCATGAAATAGATTTCTGCTTAGACCAAAACGGCGAGATAACATCAAAAGGCATAAAAAAACAAAAAGGCAAAAAATTAAAACATGTCAAGGTTGAATAATGGTGTTCGCAGGTGTAGGCAATGCCTTTATTATTGATTTTAATCCTGATTTTGATGCCGATGGCTGCGATAGCATTTCTTCCCGGTTCGGGTGGTAGATTCTGGTTTGCACGTTTAATTAACCACTTTAAATTTTCACGTTTGACCGGTCGCTTTAAGCGTTCGATATCACACAAAGCAAAGCCCAGTCAAAGTACCGTTTTTTCTGAACAGCCCGATTTGAGCGCACTTAACTGCCGTGCTCGACCGACAAAACAAGAGACGGAAGATTGTATTTTTGATACTATTGTCGTGGAAATTTGCGGTTCAATTTATACACCGGGTGACGGCTACTACGGTGTTGTGGGAATTTCTCTTGCGGATATTACAGACCAAACCGGCGAAGCGATGCCGGTGCACAGCAGTACCAGAAAGTGGCAGGGAAGTAATTCGGAGGTCTTTTGCTATAATGGGGACATAGGCAGGCTTCCTGAAGGAGTTGCCAGGCTGACGGATTGGACCACTGTTGCCCAACTGAGCATTGATTGGCTTGTCTTTCCGCGTAAAGGAAAAAGGCGGCTGTGGCTGAGCGCTTCGATACACTCGCGCGACGGCGGTGAAAAACTTGCCGGCACCCAAAGCGATTTCATTTATGAAAACCCGAAATTCGGTTATCTGGATATGCAGGAAAATATCCAGCAGACAAAAAGCCTGGCAGTGGCACTGGCCTTTCTTGTGGGTGTTGCAGATGGCAAATTACTTGACTGCGAGATTGAACTTATAAAGAACTGGGCCAGAGGTAATATAGACGATTCTCAAATCTCCAAAAGGACCCGGCGCAAATTTGAAAAGGCATTAGACAAAACGGTTGCATTTTTCCGCAGAGGCAATCAGGTTGACTTTAACCAAATTTGCAGGGAAATTGCTGAAATTGCGCCTTTGGGGGAAAGATATGATATTTTGGAGCTTTGTATGCATGTAGCCGGAGCTAACGGCAGCGTCGGCGCCGAAGAGATGACAGTTCTTAAAAAGCTGGCAAACCAGCTTGAAATTGATACCGACAGGTTCCGTGATATGATGGGAAAAATTCTGCCGGCCGATATGCACAGTGTAGAGGATGCGGAAGTACTTGTTGGGGTTACTTCGGATATGGACAAAGAGCAGGCCCGACATTGTCTAAACAAAGAGTATCGCAAATGGAATGCCAGAGCGACCAATTCAGATCCCCAGGTCCAAAACCAAGCCGACTATATGCTCAAATTCATCGCTCAGGCAAGAAGTCAATACGTAGAATGAGTGTTATCAAGCTCATCACTTGTGGGCCGGTGTTTCCTGATGTACCCTACATGCCGGCTTAGCCTGGTTCCATTGGGTGCGGTAGTATAGTACAGTGCGGCGAAGAAGAGCCTTGAAACCAAATTTCTCATATAATTTACGCGCCGGATTGTTACGGCAATCTATCGATACCAGGGCAGATTTAACCC
>CAZTKW010000268.1:0-5390 GCA_964614315.1 uncultured Pirellulales bacterium | reverse complement strand
CAACTTTACACACAAAAATACATCTTTTTGGTCAAATTATTCTCCACTTTTACGCTTTTTAGCCCTTTTGAGCGCGTTTTTTCGACTCCCACCCTTATTTCTGACCCAATTTCAAGCCCAATCAAAACCAAACAAACCCAATCCCACCACCGTTTTTGGCCCAAAAATTGGCTTCGAATCCAGCAAACCAGCGGAAAATTTCATAGGCGGCTTTCAACTGTATTCGCATAAAAATAGCTTGTGGCTGATTTTTTCAGATATGGTACAATATCGTTTGTAAATTAAAGGGGTGACGACATGACAGTAAAATATCCAAAATCAGCTCAAAAACGGCGATTTCATTACCTTACCTTTCTTTTATTTCTTGTATTGTCCGTAAGTATCTTTACGGCCGTTACTTCCAAAGGGCCGGCTGTAATATTTGCTTCGGAGAATGATTCTAAGAAAGAAAAAACCGACCCCAACCAAACCCCTCCCGACCCTAACGAACAGCAAAAAACTAAAGATAAAAAGCCGCCCCGTCCCCTCCATAAGCACCCTGCATTCGGCCAGCGGGTAAAAGAGCGAATAAAAATGGTCAATCGCCAAATCCGCTCGCGCGATGTCCGGGACCCCAATACCCTCGCTGCAATGCAGATGGTCCCGCGTCACAGCTTCGTCCCGCCGGGCGAGCAGCGTAGGGCTTACAACGACCACCCGCTCCCGATAGGTTTTGAACAGACTATAAGTCAGCCATATATCGTTGCATTTATGACCGAGGCCCTCAATCTAAAACCCGGCTCGCGCGTACTCGAGATTGGCACCGGCTCCGGCTATCAGGCGGCCGTCTGCGCCGAGATTGCAAAAGAGGTCTATACTATTGAAATCGTGGAGCCTCTGGCAAAATCTGCAAAGAAACTCCTGAAGGAATTGGGCTATCCCAACGTCTTCGTCAGGGCAGGTGACGGCTATTTCGGCTGGCCAGAAAAGGCCCCATTCGATGCCATCATAGGCACTGCGGCGGCAGGTCGCATACCCGAACCCTTGATGGAACAGTTGAAGCCGGGCGGCCGAATGATTTTGCCGCACGGCAGCCAGTGGGGATTGCAGCATCTGGTTTTGATTACCAAGGACGAAAAGGGCAAAATAAGCAGGAAAAACGTGATGCCGGTGCGTTTTGTCCCCATGACCGGCCAGGTACAGAAGCCGGAGGACAAATCAAAGAAATGAACGACCGCGAAATTGGTCAGCAGGTAAAATGCAAAGCTGTCACCCATTAACAATTTCAATATTATCCATACTGCCCAGCAGCCCGTTTGCTAAACGCAGGTACTCTATCGCGCCTGCATTATGCCCGAGCAGTTCACTGCCCACAGCATCGACCGCAACCGGGTCGAAGCCTGCAAGTAAAAGCCCGAGTTTTTTTGCTGTCCCCGCTAAGTGCATCCCCGTAAGAGCAACCGCAGCATCGACCACGCATAGAGCCGGCCTTTTATACAGGCACACATCGACTACGGATTTGTGCGTCGATGGCGAATGCAGCTTAGACTTGTTCCACGACCCGCAATAAAACGGCTCGGGCGCAATACCGAACATATTTTTCATAGCGACAGTCGTTCTGGTAAAGCTGTGGTCCTTTAATATAGGCACGGAAATTATAAAAGCCTCCTGCACCACGCGAGGCATATGAAATTCCTTTAGCTGCAGTGTCCCCTCTTTCCTCAAAAGCACCGCCTCCTCCGTATTAAAGTCGATAAGCCTTGTCTTGTATTTTTTAGCCAATTCCGTATACCCATTCGCCCGGTAAGCTTGTTCTGTTGTCCCGCTGCCGCTGCCTTCCCCTATTGCAATTTCAGCCCTGCAGTGACTCCTGCAGTATTTATAAACCGCCTCGACCGCGCCGACATTAGTTGTTACCGGCGGCCCGTCCGCATTGGTAAGATTCGGCTTGATAATAATAAGATCCTCGCCCGGTAACTTCTCCGCCGCCCCTATCAAATCAAGTGCTCTGCCAACGCTCCCCCGGTAATCGGTGAATCTGACTTTTGCGACTTTGCTCATAGCAAACAAACTCAAAAAAAACCGGAGCAGGAGGGATTCGAACCCCCGTTACCTTTCGGTAAAACGGTTTTCAAGACCGTCGCCTTAAGCCGCTCGGCCACTGCTCCGTACTCGTATACTATATATCGTAAATTGTATTTGGTACCGCCTGTTTTTTTAAGCAAACACTGTTTTTTAAGCGGTTTTACGCCTATTTTATTATCCCCCGCCCGTTTTGCAAGCAAATTAGCTCACCACCCGCCGCTTAAGAGTGCGCAAACCTGAAACTCCGGACCAAAATTAATGAAATCATAAATTGCACAACGCAAATTAACAGGATATAATCTGCGATAGCTCCGGCATTGCCGGCTAACACAATTTGCAAATCATAATAAATACGAGGAGTTTGAAAATGGAGAATAATAAATGTTCATTCGGTTCGGTATGTGGTCTCAACAGACGTCAGTTCCTCGGTGGCTGCGCTTCCTGTGCCGCCGGCCTGGCAGGAATGTCGGTTTTGGGTATGTCGGCTGTAACTGCTCGCAGCGCAACAGCGCAGCAATTGGCCCCAGCCACCGAAAAAGCTAAAGTACGGCTGGTTTTTTCACACGAACCCCCGGACGTCGCTACCTGGCCGAACATCGGCTTTGATTATGAAGGACGCAAGAGAGAGTTGACGAAGAAACTGAGCCAGGCCTGTCCTGATATAGACTTTTTCCCGGTCACAGCCAAAGACCCAGACGCAGCCAAAAAAATTCTTGCTGACGATAAGGAAGTCGATGGCTATATCGCCTATATGCTCGGTCTCTGGACAGGAGCGCCGGCGGCGATTGCAAATTCCGGAAGACCCACAATATTCGTCGATGACCTCTACGGCGGCTCCGGTGAGTTCCTGACCGCCTATGCGGCCGCCAAAAGAAAAGGCCTCAAGGTAACCGGTGTCTCCTCAACACGCTTTGAAGATGTGGCCGATGCCGCAAAATGCTTCGTATGTATGAAAAAGCTCCGCTCCTCCGTAATCCTCAATGTTGGTGCCGGCCCTGATTGGTGGGGACATATATCAGGGCAGCTAATCAAAGAGCAGTTCGGGCCGAAAGTGGTCCAGATCGATTTCAAACAGCTCGCTCAGGCATACGAAAAAGCCGACAGCAGCGAAGCAAAAAAGTGTGCCGACCGATGGATTAAACAGGCCGAAAAAGTAGTCGAGCCGTCCCGTCAGGAAATAGAAAAGTCCGGCGCAATGTACCTCGCTATGTTCGATTTGATGCGCCAGCATAAAGCCCGCGCAATAACCATAAACTGCCTGGGCGGCTTTTACGGCGGCCATATGGAGGCCTATCCCTGCCTCGGATTCTTCCAGCTCAATAATGACGGCTATGTCGGCGCCTGTGAAGCAGATATGCGCTCCACAATAACAATGTTGCTCATGACTTATCTGATCGGTCACCCCGGCTATATCTCCGACCCTGTTATCGATATCGCCAAAAACCAGATTATTTACGCCCACTGCGTGGCCCCCAGCAAAGTTTACGGCCCCGATGGCCCGTCTAACCCCTACCATATCCGTTCGCACTCCGAGGACCGCAAGGGGGCCGCTGTTCGCTCTCTCTTGCCCCTGGGCAAGATGACCACCACTATCCAGTTTGACCCGCGAAAGCGCGATGGCCGTGGGCAGGTAATACTGCACCAGGGCAAAAGTGTGGAAAATATCGATGTGGACAAGGCCTGCCGTACCAAGATGGCCGTCGAGGTAAAAGGAGATATAGATAAGCTGCACAACTACTGGGACGAATGGGGCTGGCACCGTGTTACTTACTACGGTGACCTCAAACGTCAGGTCGGCCACATCGCCGCTCTGCTTGGTATCGAGGTAATAGAAGAGGCCTAAGCGCAGGCGGTAATATTCGGATAGGCTCTAAGGCCGTTACATACCTTTGCCGTGAGATTGCAAAGGCAGCGAAGCTGTAGTAATAATTTTTTTAAAAAGATGATTTTTTGCTTGACAAATATGGTATGTATAGCATAATATGTAAAGCAAGACAAATGCATTAATCACGTATTATGAGTAAAGGAGCTGTTTATGAAGTTTGAAAGTCAGTTATTAAAGGGCGTCGCCCCCGTTGTTGTCCTGGAAATTCTCTCTCGCGGCCGGATGTACGGCTACGAATTGAGCCAAGCCATCGAAAGCCGAAGTGGCGATATTCTCTCTCTCGGCAAAGGCACGCTGTATCCCCTGCTTTACAATTTAGAGGCCAAAAAGCTAATCAAAGGTAAATGGGAACAGGCCGATTCCGGACGAAAAAGGCGGTACTACTCAATCACCGGCAAAGGCAAAAGCCAGTTGGCAAAGCAAAAGGCGCAGATGAAAGAATTGACTACCGGCCTGGACCTTGTCTTCGGCGGTGCACTTACACCAGCCTAAAAAACAAAACCGTAGAAAAACCGATAGAGGGAGGCCTTTATTATGGCAAAGAAATTAACAAAAGCCGATTTGCAAAGTCTGCCCGTCTGTGCCGCTGACTTTATAAAGCAGGTGATTAAAAAGATGCGCTACCGCAAAAAGGTGCAGGCCGATGTGGCCGCTGAACTCATAGCGCACTTTGAAGATGAACTAAAAGAATGCACAACCAACGAGGAAAAAGAGCAAAAAGCACAGCTTCTGATAGCCGAATTCGGTGATATCAAACTGCTGGCTGTTTTATTGCGACGGGCAAAAAAACGCTGCCGCCCGCTCTGGCGCACTCTTGTTGCAAGGGGATTTCAAACTGCAGGTATCTTAATTCTATGCCTTATCGTCTATGTCTCCTGGTTCTTGACCGGCAAACCGGCCATTACCACCAACTACGTTGAAGAGTATAATCGTATGGTTCGTCCAGTGGCTGATGAAAGCCTCAACGCTGCCCCTTTATACGAAAAGGCATTTGAACTATATTCAAAAAGGTGGGATGACGTTGCTGAACTTAAGATAAAAAGCAACCTTACTGCTGAACAGTTAGAACTGATAAAAAATGATCTCGCCATTCTTCTGGCGAAAAAATACAAGGACATTGCCTCCAAACATAAATGGCGTATAGAAAAATGGCTGGCCGAAAATAAGGATATTCTCGACCTGGTCATCGCCGGCTCAAAGAAGCCGTATTATTGGAAGGAATATGGCGATGTGGAAAATATCAATGAAATGATGGCGATACTTATGCCCGAGCTTGCTAGGTTTCGTCGATTGGCTAAGGTTTTGTTGTACTGGCGGGCGTGGATAAGCGCCGAACAGAGCCGATACGAAGATGCGTTTGATGATATAAAATGCGGCTATCGCCTTGGTCAACATCTAAAAGGGAGTAAGACTATCGTCGAACAGCTTGTTGGAAATGCTA
>CAZTKW010000267.1:0-5393 GCA_964614315.1 uncultured Pirellulales bacterium | reverse complement strand
AGCAGCCCATGCAATATTAGCTCGAACCTGAAAACTATTTGACTCATTTTCAAGCTTTTTTGCAATCCAATCACAAATCCCGCTATAGGGATCGAATAAAAAAACACCATCAGGTTCAAGTTTAATGTATTCCTTCAATTGCAAAAGTAGGGAATTGTCTCCGTATGGTGCCAGACCCATTACTTTTCCTTGGCCGCGCATCCCCAATCCGAGTGCATCTGATATTATCTTATAAAAAGAACCTAAAGAATTTTCTGTAACATATTGCCATGTCCCGGAGGTCAATTTCTTTTTCCCAGATTGGAATACTTTTAGTTCGATTTGCTCTTCACTACCAAATCCCATAGAAATTGTTTCAAGTTCCCAAAAACAAGATGCCTCCAATCGAATAGCGCTACCATGTCCGTCTACTACAAGAATTGCAGCATTTTTATATGGCGATGAATAAAATGCATTTGCAGCATGAGCCAAATGATGGGGTATTTTTTTGATTTCCCTGCCTTCAAGGAAATCTGCTGTAATTTCAAGATCAGCGTTAGCATATATAAAATCTATATCTGATAGCTTCAAATCTAAAGCTTTCAGGCAGTATTCAGTTGCTAATTTAGCAGGAGCACTGGACCATCCTTTATCGCCATGTTTAATCCTACATAGACGCTCATCTTCGATTGCTACCATAATCTCTCCGTCAACTAATATAGCAGAACTAAAATCGTGGCTTGAGCCGCCTAATCCCAGAATTATCATAATTAAAATCTTCCGGATAATTTATAGTTATCTGTAGTTACTTGCAGTGTATCTGCATACGATACGGTGTTTTCAACAAAATCAGCGGCAATTATTATATTGGAAGATTGAATGACTTTATGGGTAAGTACTAAATATGAAAAATTTTATACAAAGTATTCTTTAGGCTTGGACAGATTGATAAGCCATTCTTTGTTTTTGTTTAAGGTAAGGATATTAAGACTTGTGTATTTGATATCGGGCATTGCAAGTATAGCTTTGGGAGGATTTCCAGTAAGAACGGAAATTAAAGCCTTAGAGATGCTGTTGTGAGCTACGATTAACAAAGTATCCGTGGTATGCATGGGAGTTATTTTGTCTAAGAATTTCTGAGCTCTCAAATGGAGGGCCTGAAGAGACTCTCCTGTTTTTAATACAGTTATAACCTCGTCCACACTTCGAAGTTTAAATAATTTCAACTCATATAAACTCTTGCCTTGTATGCATCCAGCGAATCTTTCACGTAAGTCCTTATCAAATCTAATAAGAACATGAGGATGAAATTGGCATATTTTATGTGTTGTAAGTACACATCTTGGTAAGTCACTTGAATATATATAGTCGATTTGCTGGTTGCTTAATCTTTGGGCCAATCTTTTTATCTGTTTCTTGCCCTTTTGTGACAAAGTTCCTTTTCCTGTTCCCAATATTATTCCATCTCTGTTTTCAATAGTCTCGCCATGACGAGTTATTATGATTTTCATTTTGAATATAGACGTATATTTGCGACCTTATATTTTTAAATTTATTAAGTTTTCGGAAAATATCCCTCAAGGCACAGGCATCTCCTTTTAGAGATTCTACTATATCCAACGGTTTTAAATCCCTGTTCAATAACAACTTACAGTCCTATCAGAGAAGAGAATTCTACAAAAGCTATTATGAGTTATTCTCTACGAGGTAGCTCTTTGTTAAGGACAGCTGCTTTTCCAGACTTATGGCTCGGATTAAAGGCGTTGCTGCCCGAAAAAAGCAGGAGACATTGAAAATGGACAGGGATTTGAAACGATACCTTATTGATGAAGTTAAAGTGTTAGTCTTGGACTGAATACCAGCGTATTATTACCGAAAAATTTATATATGAGTTATACATTAGATATAACAAGTTATACGGCAAATTAACTATGAGGTGGATAAAATGTTTGTGTGCAAAACAAAAAAATGGGGCAATTCAATAGGTTTATTGATACCCAGACAGGAAGCAGTCAGGTTGAATTTGCAGGAAAATCGGGATGTGGTCGTTGACATAATTGAAAAAGATAATCCTTTTAAGGAATTATTTGGCTCCGGCAAACAGAAAAAGATAACCAGGCAGGAATTTTTGAAAACACGAAAACTTCTGGAACCAAAGAGGCTCTAAAGATGAAATGTTTAGATACCTATGCTCTGCTGGAAATCAACAATGGAAGCCCTGCATTTACAGGTTTGCTCAGTGAAGATCTGGTAATTACAGATGTCACTATGGCGGAATTTTACGCTATTATGTACAGGACATATAATTTACAGACAGCAGACTATTGGCATAAGAAATTAAGCTTTTTCTGCAGGCCGGTTTCAAGAGATATTTTGCTGAAGGCATCAAAGTTCAGAGTCGATAACAGCAAACAAAATCTTTCATTTTTCGATTGTGTCGGCTATATATACGCCTTGGAGAATAATATGAAGTTTGTTACCGGAGACAAAGAGTTCCGGTTTAGAAAAGGTGTTGAGTTTATTAAGTGAAAGGCTGGAAATTCAAATATCCGATAGATAGGCAAGTTATAAAATATATTTCTAAGGCAGCTTATTGTCGGATTTTACCGAAAAGCTTATTGTTGGTTTTCGCTTTGAAAACGCAATCATAAACTTTTCCCTTCTCAATATTGGATAGTGTTTCAAATAGTTGAGAAGGCTATCCTTTGGATTACGGGCAAAATCCTTGCAAAGCAGTAACTTCGTTGTCGGATTAATCAAAGGATTAATCCAACGTCATAAGAGACAAACCCCTTTGGTTTTCCTCTTATAATCTCTGCCTTCGGCACCCTTTGGGTTTTCCTGCATATAGGGGCAAAAAGAACATAAACTAATTGGTCAAGGCCAGCGGTATTACTCTTAGTGACAATTCCATTTCATTCCATTGTCACACACAGAGTAATAACCAAGTCTAATTTATTGTTCTTTTCGGTTTTTCCACTCTACTGAGTGAGGGAAAAACTTTCTGCGAAACCCTGATGTCCTCAGGCCAGACAGGCCGCACAAAAGAGTTTTTGTAGTGGATTAAAAATAATCCGGAGGTGAGCAAAGATGAAGAAAAAATGGTGTTATTGGTGTTCTGTAAGGCTTAGTTATCCTGGAGTTTTAGGGGCTTGTGATGGACCTTGTCCGGAAGAAGCGTATGTTGAGATTGGTGATTGATTTTTTTGGTAGTATCCCAGGAGAACATTGCTCTCGGAGAATAGGAATTCTCTGGAAAATCATGTAGCCTCTTCTGTCAGATTGAAAGGTAACTATATAGTATTAGCAAATTACCGCACAATAATATTTGTGCACTGTGGAAAACACTTTAATCATTTGACACATGTTCCTGTAATCCAGCCCTGCGGAAAAATTCCCGTTTAAATCCAGCGAAAGGTTTATCAGACATGGTGGTATGTTTTATAAGAGAAACCGACTGTTTGTGAGACTTTGGGTCTAGTGTTCTAGACAGTCGTGCCAACATTACTAAACCAGATAGCTCATACAAGTACATACCTCTTTCTTCTGCTAAGTCTTTCTTATCGAGCCCAAGTATCTCAATCGCTTTTTGTCCACGATCATTTCTCCCGGTTGAGATTGCAATAGGTTCCTTTGAAAAAGACCATTTATAATCAATCAACTCTTCTGGACAATCATCTACTGGGTGTGGTAAAATAGGATGTTCCTTTTCCAAACCTTCGTTTGGATTACGAACATGAGATCCTCTTAACATAGGAAACTTCGATGATTTAGTTCGATTACATCTTTGACAGCAAAAAAAAAGGTTTCCCCAATCATACGCCAACCACCAATAACCCGGATTGCTAATACCCTTAATTTCAGTTTTTGGCCGAAAATGTTCAATATTAGGTTCTCCCTTCGAGTCTCGTATTCGTTCACAATAGCAACATTTTTTGCTTTGATACCTCCAAAGCGTCAGGCGGACGTCATCTGCAAGCCAGTAATCTGTAAAATCTTTGGATTCAAGCTTCTCATTCGCGCAAATTTTAGCTGCTATTTTTTTTAGCTTTTTTTCGATCTTGGGATTCTTAAGAGTCTCAGGAACAGGGGGCTTAGATTTTAACTTGATCATGAACCACTTTCCTTCTTAAGTATAGATAAATTTTCTGCTTTTTCAATGAGGGTTCTAAGTTCATTGCGTATTTTGCGCTCCTTCTCAAATTGTCCTGCTTCTGGCACATTAATAATTATATGCTCACGTAGACTATCTAATTTCTTTTTTTCATTATTTTTCAGTTTGGATTTTGAAAGAAGCTTGTAGTAGTCAACCACTTTATTTCCTATCTTTGGATTTCTAGTTTCTTGTAAATCAAACACTTTCGAAGTCAAAATTTGATCTGCACGTTGGCCTATTGGCAGAGGAACGAAATTAGCTTTGCTCACTCCTTTTTCTGTTGTTAAAGATAAGAGTGTACATTTATTTTTTCCAAGATCAGCCGTACCAGCAGCGCAAAGAGGAGAATTAGTTGTTACGATAAACTGGAGATTGGGAAATGTTTTGTGCATTGATTGTATAACATGCCTTTGCCAGCTAGGATGAAGATGCTGTTCTATCTCATGAACAAGAATAATACCGGGGAATTTATTTTTTTTTTCTTTTAGATCTGCTAAGAATGCCCAACCCAACATGTCAAGTAACAAAGTTATCATAGCAGTGTATCCATCTGCGATAGCTCCAAGGGGATAATATTGCTTTAAACTTCTCTTTCTCTGGCCTATGGGCAATATTCTAAAACCTTTAGAAGTGAGTCTTACAGAGTCTTTACCGAGCTTAAGAACTTTGGTGAGCCATTCGCAAATATCCTTCAGTTCCGTTTGTGTAGGAGCTTGTCTACGTATTACTAATTCAGGATCTAGGAGGGACTGGCTGTAGTCAAATAAAGTATTTATCGCTTTCGCAATTTTGTATGCAGTTTGCTTATTTGTTCCCTCAACACCTCGACTTGAGCCATATCCACAAACAAACATTTTATCTCGATCAAAATCATCTGATAATTCCTGTTCGACCGATATTGGCTTATGGGGATCTTTGGTAATTTTGGTTACAATTGTATGTTTTTCTTGTTTATCTTTTAGCTCTATTTTAATAAGAGAGTTCTTTGAGTTAGGAGCAAACCATTCTCCAAGTATATTTTCTAATATCATCGCAACCGCATGTTTATCACAAAGCCCTATAGCAATACATCGTAGCAAAGTTGTTTTGCCAGTACCATTATTCCCTGAAATAACACATATCTTTTTAGCATTTCTATGCGAAGATAGGTCAAGCTCGAAATGGTCGAAACAACGAATTTTATTAATTACTATCTTAGTTATATACTCAAACTGACCGATTAGAGGGATTTTGATGGTAATGATTATCAAACAAAAAC
>CAZTKW010000266.1:3332-5393 GCA_964614315.1 uncultured Pirellulales bacterium | reverse complement strand
AGCTAAAAAAAAGAAAAAAAAGCGAAAAAATGATACGTTTTTGTGTAGTTTTTTGTAAAAAATTGCACACCGGATTCAAAAAGCTCTTTCGTTGTTAAAATTAGGTAGTTTTTGGTGGGGCAAAATTTCTCTCTCAAAATAAGGAGGATTCAAATGTTAAGATGGGGAAAGTGGGGGGATTCCTATATAAGGCCTCTGCGAATAGCATTCTGGGGCAGGCTTTCCGGGACAGGGATGGGAGAGGTGGGGTGCACTACGGAAAGGAAATAGGTAAGAGGGGAAAAGGCGTGGGAAAATTTTTGAAAAAATTAAATTATTTTGTTGACTTATTCTGATATAGTGTTATAGTAGAGTATAACAATATAGATATTTAAGGAGAGTTGACTATTTTTGTTCGAATTGAACCATCTTCATCTGTTCCGATATACCGTCAGATAATCGAGCAGATAAAGTATCAGGTCGCCACTGGGGCTCTTAAGAAAGGAGAGAAGGTTCCAAGCGTCAGAGATTTGGCATCGAAGCTGGCCGTGAATCAGAATACGGTGCTGAAAGTCTATAATGAGCTATGCCGAGAGAATGTTCTGAAAATAGAACGCGGGGACGGGACATACGTTTCATCGAATAAGCAGAATATTCCTGCAGCAGAGAGAAAAAAGGCCGTTGCCAACGTTCTTCGTGAGGCGGCGGTACAGGCCGTTCAGTTAGATGTTTCTCTTGAGCAGGCCAAGGAACTATTAGGAAAAGAATATGAAGTCATCAAGTCAGCAAAGAAAAAATCGGAGTAAACAGATATGAGCGAGAATGCTATAGAAATAAAGGGGCTGAAATTTGCATACGGCAGGGACGAGGTTTTAAGAGGCGTTGAGCTGCAAGTTCCTGAAGGGTCAATATTCGGCTTTTTGGGCAGGAACGGCGCAGGCAAGACAACGACTATAAAGCTGCTACTGGGGCTTTTGAAACCGGATGACGGATTCTGCAGGATAGAAGGAATAGATTCACAAAAAGACGCTATAAAAGTTCGGCGCATAGTCGGCTATATGGCAGAAGACCAGCAGATGTACGGCTGGATGCGCATCGAGCAGATTGTTAAATGGGTGGCGAGCTTTTATCCGGGATGGGATGTCAAATTTACGAATAAATTACTGGATATGCTGGAACTGCCCCGCAGGAAGAAGGTTAAAACTTTATCAAAGGGCCAGAACAGCCGGCTGGCGCTGCTGCTGGCATTGGGGCACAGGCCAAAGGTAGTTATTTTAGACGACCCTACGCTGGGGCTTGACCCGATAGCAAGAAAGGAATTTCTGCGATATGTAATCGGCTTATTACAAACCAACGGCGTAACGGTATTTTTCTCAAGCCATCTTCTGTATGAGATTGAACCTGTGGCGGACTATATTGCGATTCTCGATAACGGCGTAATTATCAAGGCTGAGCGGACGTTTGACCTGAGGGAAAGCGTGAAGAAAGTAATGCTGAATACACCGCAAAATGACTTCAGTCAGATTGATGGGATTCTTGACGCTTCAAAAATGGGAGAACGGGCAGCACTGACAGTTGAGAATTGCAGTGCCGAAAAGATTAAAAGAATTAAAGATACATACGGAGGTTTCGTGAGAGAGATAGGGCTTAACCTCGATGAAATTTTCGAAGCATACGTAATCGGCAACAGAGGGGAGGCAGCGGGCGTATGATAACACCATTGCTCTGGAAAGAATGGCATGAGCTTAGATGGAAAATGACTTTTGGCTGTCTGATAATGGGTGCTTTTGTGGTTATTGGTTTAAAGAGCAGGATTTTGCCTGATCTTGCAATTAATATCTTTAGCGTTGTTGGCAGTTCATTACTGATGCCTCTTTTTATCGCGATGGGACTTGTAGCAGAAGAAAAAAGCGATGGAAGCCTATATACTCTTTTTGCTTTGCCAGTACAGGTAAAATTATTATATGTTATAAAAATGACGCTGGGAGCCGGGGTTGTTTTATCACCAATTCTTGTATCGTTGATACTTTCGTTACTTATGGCAGGAGGGAGAGAAGAAAGTATGGGAGATGTTATCAAGGC
>CAZTKW010000266.1:0-3322 GCA_964614315.1 uncultured Pirellulales bacterium | reverse complement strand
ATGGGTGCACATTTTGCAATAGTAATGTTTATTGTAACTGTAACTACAGGGATGAAATTTTCAAGTGAGGCCAAGGTTAGTTTGGTTGGTATAGCCTGGATAGGATTCTGGGTATTCTGTGTTTTTCTTGATGAGGTGTTTTGTGGATATAGAAAATTTGATTGGTCAATGATAGTTACCCCCTGGGGATTTTTTAATGCAATTGAAGGTAGAAGTTTCGTCCAGGTATTTCTGTTCCATTTTTTACTGTGCACAGCATTCTTTTTATGGGGAGCGAGAAGATTTTGCCGATTATCGGGGAGGCAAAGATGAAGGCGACTTTAGCGTTAGGATGGAAGGAATTCCGACAAGTCCGGTGGTTTTTGTTTTGGGGGTTGATGGTTTTTCTGATGTTTCCACTGATCGAGGCAGCAGCAAAATACCAAAGAGGACGTGCATTTCGCACGGATATGCCTGAAGGGATAGTCCTTTGCCTTGGCGGTTTTTTTGCTATCTTTACTGCGGTTGGTGTTGTTTGTCCTGAATTAAAAAAAGGTTTATTTGTTTTCTGGCGATCTAAACCTGTAGCAATATGGAAGTGGATACTTCTGAAGTATTCAATCGGGCTTTTTGTTGTACTAATAGTTTGTATTATTCCTATAATAATGGAGCTTGCGCTTCATCATTTTGCATCCCCAAACAGGCAACAGGATTTTGTATACACGGCATTAAACAGCCATACATTTACGATAATTTTGATTTACAGCTTGTCGTTTTTGATAGGATGTTTGGTAAGGAAAACCACACACGCTGCAATTCTTTCATTCGCAATAATGCTTTTAGTATATTTTCTACCGGTACTTGTGCCACCGTTAGAAAGATTAAGTATTATTAATCTTATGTCCCGTTTTAAGACACCTTTTAGAATAGGACTGGCAGAAGCTGGGAGTAAATTTGTAGAAGAGGGCTTATTTGGCGCTTCTAAGGAACGATGGGGATACGGGTTCGGCTTCCCGAAATGGGCATGGATGCGACTACCGGGTGGAAAGGCATTGATTATCCATTATTTAGGTGGCTACTTTTTCTTTATCTTAACTATGCTCGGAATGAGTCTTATATCGGTTGTTTTGTCCGCATTGGCAATAATACGCAACTGGCGAGTAAAGATGGAGCAGAAGTTATTGTGCTGGAGTCTGGGGATAGTCGTCTTGTTGATTTTTTCAACAGTAGGCTTTGCACTTGGTTCGAATCTTACCTGTCAACAGCGTATCGAACTAGTTCCAAAAGGCGATTACAAGCATATGTTTTATGTAAACGGAACATCATCCGGTAATCATGGATTGGCAATCTATGGCGTATACGACCGAGAGGCTCAAATGACAAGACCTAAGCTAATAAAGCAATATGATGTTGTAAACGACAATGTCGCGGTCTATGATTACTCATTACAAGACGTTGAGATGCACTCAATCTATGGACGAAATGCGGTTGAATATTCGCATTATCGTCCGGATATAGTCTGGACACTGCAAACTCATTATGAAAAGCTTGATGACTCAAGTCACAAAAGAACACTCTGGCTTGTAACATTAGAACTCCAGAAGGAATCGAAGCAGGTTAAGGTTCTGAGCAAACTTAAACTTGGTGAGCATATCAGCAAGAATAACAGCGCTCCCGGCGGAAGTTCAATAGAACTGCACGATGATAAAATATATGCCTATGTCTATGGCAAGTTGTATGTCGTTAATGTTAGTGACCCGGCTATCGGGCAGGTTACTTTGCTTGATGAAAACTATGGCGGTCCAGTATATGGTGAAAGCGGCAGCAGCGGTAAAACCACACGCACATTGCGGTTATTTAAAGATGATACGCTCACCTATCAACAGCGGTTGCAGGTTACTCTTGGCCTGATGGATTATCGCATAATGGCAAGTGATGATAAAACATTTGTTGATGTAAAGAGGGACGTTATTACGGTATTTAAGCTGGTCAGTTCCGAAGGAGATAAAGTTCTTATTGAGTCAGACACATTCCGGAGGCCTACACCACTTGAGAGGATAATGGATTTGTCGCCGAGAGATGTTCATCTTAAGAATGGCTTGTTGTATGTGCTGGCAACTGGTGGCCTTGGTCAGGGAGTAACCGTTTACGATATCCGCACACCAGGGCAGGTCAAAAAGGTCGCTCACTATGCGGCACCGGATGAGAGATTCGAGAAAATATCTTTACTCGAAGATGGCCGGTTGCTCGTGATAGGTAATTCATTGCACATTATCCTGTCGCCTGAAGTGCGATAGGCACTACATTGTGTCTTCTTTTGTATATGGGTATCTTGTAGAGGGAGCCTGGGGGTTTGGAGTGCTTGTGTATGATGTTTCGAATCCTGCAAGGCCAAAGCGAGCCTTTCATGCACAGTGTTCTTCTTTTATAAGCGATATCGGGATATGGGATGGTTCGCTGTATATGCAAGGTTACGGGTACGAATTAGTTTTCCTTGATATCCCTAAAGCAAATTAAGTCGCTTCTTTGCCTGCTGAGCATTAGCTTTAGCTTTGGTTTCCAATGCCTTTTTTCGGACTTTTGGCCAATTATAAGTTTGTTTTATACTATTATTATTATATTTTATGCTATTATTATTAAATTGAGCACTACAGGATTTATTTTTCTTGACTTTACATTCAATAATCTGGTACAATGCGATATTAATATTAGGAGGAAGGTGTGAAAGCTGTTGGAGGATTTCACCCTAAGCTTTCCCCTTTACTAAGGTTAAATGGTGTACCGGCCTGATTTTAGCTGCAACGCTTCTAACACCTACGGTCCCCCATTTCCTGTATTACTCTATAACTGAAAATGAATAAAAAAGTTTAAGCCGACTTTTTCAACGGCTTATTACTGTTTTTTTTGCCTTTCAGGGAGGATGCCGGCTGGTTTGAGTCCGTATCAACATCCGGATTTTTGAACCAAAAACAAGGATGAACAGTTCAGGTTTGCGCATTGGGTGCAACTGATGAGACAAGAAGTTCTTTTCTATCGAAAATTGGAGCAGGTAAAAAATAAATCATTTATTAACAAGAACAGCGACCAAATACGATCTCACAAGGAGGTAAAAATTGCTCAGATATATGAGAATCTCATTGCTATCACTGGCATTGATAGCATTTTTGGCCGGTTCAGTGAGACCAGACTGTCCGGCGGGTGACTTGAATAGAGACTGCAAAGTAAATTTACTTGATCTTGTTATGTTGGCAGAGAACTGGCTTGAAGAAGGCACACTACCCCCCGGTTCGGTGGTGATTAACGAAGTGCTGGCCCATTCGCATGCTCTGTTGCCGGACTGGAT
>CAZTKW010000265.1:3068-5412 GCA_964614315.1 uncultured Pirellulales bacterium | reverse complement strand
AACTTGAAGCTGATTTGGTAGATATTCATCGGAAGTTGCTTGTAAGACTTTATCTCATTTGATGCTATGCTCGTTACCACTTCTTCCGCCGTTGGTGCCAGGACGTTTGTCCTGCCGTGCCTGTCGACGAATTTTGCCATCGTTTCACCGTAATCAACATCGCGTCCCGTCCTCTGCCAAAGCTCTATCGGCTGTACCGACGGCATCAGGATTTCCTGGGCCCCCGATTTATCCATCTCTTCACGAACAATCTTGCTGACCTTTTGAAGGCAGCGCAGCCCTAAAGGCAGGTACGCATAAGTCCCGCTCGCTATCTTGCGCATAAGCCCCGCACGAATCATCAGCCGATGGCTGGTTATCTCCGCATCTGCCGGTACTTCCTTCACCGTCGGTATTAGCATTTCGCTGTATCGCATATTTAATCCTTCATTTTCAATTAATTTACCCGGCGATTATTGACCGCTTTTATAGCCTAAAATATCAACACTTGCAAGCTTAACCTGCATAATAATAACGCTTTTACTTTTGTCCCAAACCGCCCCTTGCACAAAACTCGCTTACATAATATCATTACTGAACAACAAGTAGTTAAATTAATCTATTAATGGAGGTTCAAAATGGCTGCTAAATTGAATCGACGCGGCTTTATCAAAGCAGCCGGAATTGCATCTGCGGCTTTTACATTAAATATCTGTCCGAGCCAATTATTAGCCGCCGAAGTTGACCGCTATGACGTAGTGGTCTATGGCGGGACTGCTGGGGGAATCGTCAGTGCCATTTCCGCGGCACTGGCAGGGGCATCGGTCATTGTCCTTGAGCCTGGCGATCATATTGGCGGCATGGTGACCGGAGGACTGGGACGAACTGACCTTGGCGTCGGCGAAAGTATCGGCGGTATGGCCGCAGAGTTCTATCGACGCATAAAAAAACACTACGATGAGCCGGCTTCATGGAAATTCCAGACACGCAAACAGTACCTTGCTGTCCAGGGTCGCACCATCAGCGGCGACAAGTGGTGGTTCCACGAGCCCTCGGTTGCCGTATTGATCTTCCAGCAGATGCTTACCGAAGCGGGTGTCAAAGTACTCACCGGCCGCCGCCTCGTCAAGGTGGACAAACAAGGGCCAAGAATTGTTTCCATCCGATGTGCAGGCGGAGAAGTCTTCTCGGGCCGTGTCTTTATCGACGCAACTTACGAGGGCGATTTGCTGGCCAAAGCACAGGTTTCCTACCGTGTTGGACGTGAGTCGTCCGCTGAGTACGGCGAGAAATACGCCGGCGTTTTGTCATGGAAGGTCTCGACGCGCAAGCAGTTCGACATCGACATCAGTCCTTATGGCCAGGATGGCCAACTGCTCTTCGGTGTCAAGGATATACCGAGGGGCGAAGTCGGCGCCGCCGACAACAAGGTACAGGCCTACAACTTCCGTATATGTCTTACGGATCACCCAGACAACCGCTTGCCGATTGATAAACCTGAAAATTACGACCCGAGCCGTTATGACCTCCTGGCCCGCTACATCGCCGCCAAACCGAGCATCTCCTTGAAGAGAGGCCTGCTGAAAATCGACCTGTTGCCCAACCGCAAGACCGACATCAACGACGGCGGGCCGTTCTCAACTGACTTTATCGGCTTCAATTGGGACTATCCCGACGGAGATGAAAAGACCAGGCACGCTATCGTGCAACTGCACATCGACTACACTAAGGGCCTGCTTTACTTCATTGGCAACGACCCGCGTGTGCCGGCAAATGTTCGCCAACAGATGCTGCAATGGGGATATCCAAAAGATGAGTATGTCAAAACCGGCCACTGGTCACCAAAGCTCTACATCCGCGAAGCCCGGCGAATGGTCGGACAATACGTCATGACCAGCCACGACCTCGAAACCAAACGAACAAAGCACGATTCCATTGGCATGGGATCTTATGCCGCCGATAGCCACCTTGTCCAGCGCATCGTCGAAGGAAAATTTGTAAGAAATGAGGGAAATCCCAATGACTTCACGCCCGGTAAAAAAACCTATGAAATACCATACCGTGCTATAACCCCCAGGCGTGGCGAATGCGAAAACCTGCTGGTGACATTTTGCGTGTCCGCATCGCATATGGGCTTTGCTTCGATTCGAATGGAGCCGGTTTTCATGATCCTCAGTGAAAGTGCGGGCCTGGCAGCCGTGAACGCCGCCGGTGCCGATATTGCCGTGCAGGATGTGCCATATGCCGCACTGCAGGCCAGGCTGCTGGAGAGGAACCAACTTCTAAAACTCGATGATGTTCGCACGAAGCCCAAAAAGTGATTAGAATAGCCGGTTCGAGTTCTTGATGGAAAAGCTGATAAATG
>CAZTKW010000265.1:0-3058 GCA_964614315.1 uncultured Pirellulales bacterium | reverse complement strand
AGACAGTGACCTTGTAAGGAGTAGATCATTATGAATCGACGCAACTTCCTAAAGACACTCTGCAAGGGCACTGCCGCCGCCGCTCTCGCCGGTTATAGCACGGCCCCCTTGTTTGCCGCTGATAACAAAAAACCGCCCAACATCGTCGTCATTTTCGCCGACGATTTAGGCTACGGCGACCTCGGTTCTTTTGGCCATCCCACAATTAGCACACCCAACCTCGACCGTATGGCCGCCGAAGGAATGAAGTTTTCTCAGTTTTATTCTGCCGCCCCCGTTTGCACCCCAAGCCGTGCTGCTCTGCTTACAGGCCGCCTCCCAATCCGCAACGGGATGTGCAGCGACCGTCGCCGCGTGCTTTTCCCCAATTCCACCGGCGGACTGCCCGAAACCGAAATCACCATCGCCTCAGCCTTAAAGACCGCCGGCTACGCAACCTGCTGCATCGGCAAGTGGCACCTCGGACATCTCCCCCGGTTCCTGCCCACTAGTCACGGCTTTGACTACTATTACGGCATCCCATACAGCAACGACATGAAACCATGCCCGCTTATGCGCAACGAAGAAACCATCGAAGAACCTGCCGACCAGACCACCCTCACCCGTCGCTACACCGAGCAGGCCCTTCAATTCATCCAGAAAAATAAACATAAACCTTTTTTCCTCTATTTCCCTCATACCTTTCCCCACATTCCCCTTTTTGCCTCAAGGAATTTTAAGGACAAAAGTCTCCGCGGCCTTTATGGAGATGTCGTTGAAGAACTTGACTGGAGCGTCGGAAAAATCCTCGACTCTCTCCGCCAGAACCACCTCGCCGAAAACACGCTTGTTTTCTTCACCAGCGACAACGGCCCCTGGCTGATTATGGACCTTGAGGGAGGCTCTGCTGGCCTGCTCCGCGGCGGAAAGGGCAGCACATGGGATGGCGGTATGCGGGAGCCCTGCATTGCATGGTGGCCCGGAAAAATTAAACCAAATACCACAAACCCCGCACTCGCCTCCACGATGGATATCTTCACCACCTGCCTCGAACTCGCCGGCGTCCCCATCCCAAAAGACAGGATTATTGACGGCGTTAATATCCTCCCCGCCATGCTCGGCACAGGCCCAAGTCCCAGAAATATAATGTTCTTCTATCGCGGCACCAAAATTATGGCCGTCCGAAAAGGCCCCTGGAAGGCACACTTTATCACTCAGGCTGGTTACAGAGAAAAACCAAAAGAACACGACCCGCCGTTGCTCTTCAATCTCGAATACGACCCCTCGGAAAAATTCGACATCGCCGATAAAAACCCGCAGGTACTCGCCGATATCCAACAGGTCGTTGAACGCCATAGGAAAAATCTGAAACAACCCGAATCCCAGCTGGAACTGTTAATAAAAGACAAATGAACCCGCTACTCGAATTCTCTTGCATAAACAGAAGTTTCGCAATACGATATGTGTGATATTTGAAATTTGGAGAAAACTATGGAGCACAAATTCATAAATGAAATTAATCCCGGCCTGACCATCGATGATATTTATATGGTAAAAGACCCCATCTTAAGAAGCACCACACGCGGAGATTTATATATAGCGATGTTTCTTTCAGACCGCACCGGCCAGCTAAACGCAAGAATGTGGCAGGCCACCGAAACTGCATACAGCGCTCTCCCAAAGCCCGGCTTCATTCACGTAAAGGCAAGAAGCGAGATGTATCAAAACAACCAGCAGATTATCGTCAATACTTTCAGCGTCGTGGATAACTCTAAAGTAAATCTTGAGGATTTCCTCGCAAGAACAGAAAAAGACGTCGACAAAATGTTCGCCGAGGTTAAGCAGTTCGTATCCCGCATAAAAAATCCCCAGTTAAAAGCCATCGTCGATGAATTCCTCGCCGACGCCGACCTTATGCAGAAATTCTGCAGAGCCCCCGGCGGTATAAAGCTCCACCATAATTATCTCGGCGGCCTCCTGGAGCACACCCACAATATGCTAAACGTCGCCATCGCAATCTTACCCTTTTACCCCCAGGTCCAGCCCGATTTGGTCCTGGCCGCAATTTTTCTTCACGATATGGGAAAAACACAGGAACTTGCCTATGACATGGCATTTTCATATACCGATACCGGTCAGCTTATCGGCCACATCACGCAAAGCTTTCTGATGATAAACAAAAAAGCCGATGCTATCGCACAAAAAACCGACCCAATTGATAAATCCGTTCTAAACGCTCTCGGCCACATCATCCTCTCACATCACGGCCAGTACGATTTCGGCTCACCAAAGCTGCCCGCAACCCCCGAGGCATTTATGGTAAATTACATTGACGATTTGGACGCTAAAATCGGCCAGGTTACTATCGCAATTGATAACGAATTAAGCGATTCCAACTGGACCGCCTGGCAAAACGCCCTCCAGACAAGGCTATACAGAAAACGCCTCGAACAGTAAAATCACCGCTTCTCTTATGCCTGTAAAGCCCCTTCCGCTTCATTTCCTCTTTTACTATCTTATTGACCACCCGCCGTCGGCGTCGATTGTTGATTCTGCAAATTATTAAGTGCTGCAGGTTGTAACGGTAAAAGAATTACCTTCAACAACCACATCCTCCACTTTAACTCCCATGATATTGTTGTTTGTTAATAAACTCTTAACATCAACATATATATTGGGGTAATCAAGTTTAGTGTAGGTTGGCATTTTGTTCTGGAATTTGCTAATCACCCGGCCTGCAAATTTATCTGCGAGTTTACCACTCACCGAATCACGGACTATTTCCAATGTTATAATATCACTTTGATAACTGACATATTTTATAGCAACAGGAATGGGGCCGATAAAAGGTATACCCATATCCATCTTGAAGGAAACAGTTTGGCCTTCCGTTCTAAATTCAGATATATAATGGGGTATTTGATTATTAGAAAGCAGAATTTCTTTCACTTCTTCAAGTGTAAAAATCATCTGTGCCATAGTACTTTTCTCTTCACTTATTTTATTGGCCAGCCTCTGTGGGTCTCGATTGTCTCGTCGATTTCTCCATTCCGCAGCATCCTTATTTCCTGGGTGGTCT
>CAZTKW010000264.1:0-5417 GCA_964614315.1 uncultured Pirellulales bacterium | reverse complement strand
CCGCGATCGCCGCCGGCGGGGCATCGATGTTCATCAGCGTGAAATAGGCCTTGCTGCAGGTGAGCCGCCAGCGACAAAGGGCTACTGCCCCAGCGTTTTTTCACTAATGCCAAGACTAATTGAACGTCTGGGATGCTCTGAAAATGGGAGCATTACAGGAATGTTGACCGTTCTGGTTGAAAACGACGATTTGGCTGACCCTGTGGCCGACAGCGCTCGGAGTCTGCTCGACGGTCATATAATACTGTCAAGAAAACTGGCCGAGCGAGGACATTACCCCGCTGTGGATATTCTGCAAAGTATCAGCAGGTTGATGCCCGCAGTCGTCAACAATGAACACAAGGCAGCTGCTCAGAAACTCAAGGAAATATATGCAATCTATGCAGATGCTGAAGATTTAATAAATATCGGCGCGTTTTCGCCGGGCAGTAACCGACGCATTGATGGAGCAGTCGCTTTAATCGACAAAATAACCAACTTTCTTGTGCAACCTATCCGAGAAAGAACCACTTTCGAAGAAACTATAAAACAACTGACCGCTATTACACAGTCGTGGGATAAGCTGTTGAATACTAATTGATGGTTAATAAATGAAACGTTTCGTATGGCGATTGCAGCGAGTTCTTGACATAAAGATAAAGGAGGAACAAACGAAAAGAGCAGAATTGCTCAAACTGACAGAAAGGCTGACCGGAACACAGGGCGAACTTCTGATGCAGCAGAGAATACTTCAGGATATAATCGATGATTTAAATGACCAAAAGCTCCGGAAAAGGTTAAGTAACCAGGAATTTTTTCTGAGACATTCAGCTAAAAACAACAACCAAATTAAAAAACTCAGAAACAGAATAAAAGAACTGGAATCACAACAACGGGAAAAGATAGCCGAAGTTCTGAAAGCCAGAAGGTTTAAGGAAGGTCTGGAGAAGCTGCGAGTTGAAACCAAAATGCAATTTATAAAGGAACAAGAAAAACTTGAACAGAAAGAGTTAGACGAAGGCGCAACAATTCGTTTTGTTCGGAAGATACTGCAACAAACTGGAAGAAGTTGATATTCTGCGGTTCCGGCAAAATCGGGACAGCAATATGAAAGTAGGAGATAAAGAAGTGAATAAGAAACGAATAATAATTACAGCAGCGGCGGGACTGGTAAGCTTCGGAGGGATGTTTGCTCTTGCCTTGTTTACGAACAAAACCACTCAACAAGCCCAGACTGCCGAACAACCCCAGGAAAGCTTACCGAGTCTTGAGCAATCACAAACACAGTTGAACCTGCTGGAAGCAGAAGCAACAACGACAGCTATCGGCAACAAACTGAAAAAAGAAATGACGGAAAAACAACTAAAGAGTCTTGTTTACGAAATTCGTGAAAAAATACAAGAGTATGACAATAAGTTGCAAGGTCTGCAGACGCGGGAAGAAAGATTACAAACTGCTCATAATATCATTAAAGAGGACATCAAAGAGCTAAACAATCTGCGAATCGAACTTGCCTCAGCCATCGCCAGTCTTAAAGAACAACGAGACAAACTTCTTCAGAGCAGGGTTCAGGTTGCCCAGAACGAAAAGGCCAACCTGATAAAAATATCGGCTTTTTATGACAAGATGCAGGCAAACAGTGCAAGCAAAATATTAGCTAATATGTGTACAGGCCAGATGCAGAATACAGGTTCTTTAAGTCCCGGCGGCAGTATGAGTGACGCTGTAAAGATATTGTACTATATGACTGAAAGAACCAAAGCAAAACTGCTGGCTGAATTATCCACTTCCGAACCTACACTTGCAGCAGTACTGTGTCAAAAGTTAAAACAAATAGTCGAAGAATAAAGCCGATGGCAGAGTAAAGGAATACATCAGGATGGATATCGCAACAATAATAGGGATATTATTCGGTCTGGTAGTGATCATCGGCGCCATACTTTCCGGCGGTACGGGTGCGGGATTGTTTTTCAATCTTCCCTCGATTGCCATAACTATGGGGGGAATGATATGTGCTACCCTTATACATTTTTCTCTGCCGCAGTTTCTGGGAATATTTTCAATTATCAAGAAAACGGTTGTTGCCAAGATACCTTCCGAACCAGAATTGATTCAACAAATGGTCAACTATGCAGCCATCAACAGGCGCGACGGGGCATTGGCTTTGGAACAGGAGATTAACAAAGTAAGCGATTTGTTTTTCATCAAAGGCCTGCAAATGCTTGTGGACGGACAGGAATCCGAGAATATTCGAGAGCTTATGTCAATGGAGATTCAATACCTTCAGGAAAGGCATTTGACCGGCAAAAAGATTCTGGAGTTTATGGGAGCATCAGCCCCGGCCTTTGGGATGATAGGCACACTTATCGGCTTGGTTCAGATGCTTGCGAATTTGGAAGACCCCAGTTCAATTGGCACTGGAATGGCCACAGCTTTGCTTACTACCTTCTATGGAGCATTTGCCGCAAATTTAATTTTTATCCCACTGGCAGGAAAGCTTGGGATTTACTCGCAAAAAGAAAGCACCGTAATGGAAATGATTATAGAGGGCGTCTGTGCCATTGCACAAGGTGAAAATCCAACCATTGTGCGCGAGAAACTACATGCATTCGTCTCAAAAAGCAGACGGGAAGAAGTAAAAGCTACAATATAATGGCTACACGTAGAAACAAAACTGAAAATGATGAGCCTGCAGGAGCACCTGAATGGATGGTAACATTCAGCGATTGTATGACACTTCTGCTGACGTTTTTTGTACTTTTGCTGACTTTCTCATCTTTTGATGAAAATGTCTTCCGAAAATTGAGGTCAATTTTTTCCGAGTCCCTTTCTACGGTCAGCAATACAGTCGAGAAAAACAGAGACGCATTCACACTTCCGACTCAGCTTCAAACCCTAAAAGAGGTTGACAAAGGAAGTGAAAAACCCACTTTAACAAAGGGAAAGGAAAGCAACCTGAAAGAAGAAACAGAACCTTCTGATTTCTATAACCGGAAGGTATTTTATATCTCATCGGGCAGGATTTTCTGGGGCAATGGAACAGTCATTTCGTATCATGGGTACAAAACTCTTTCAGCTATGGCCGCATTTCTAAGAGAAGTGCCCAGCCGAGTGGTTATAAGCGAAAACGGATTAACAGATGAAAAAAACAACGAGCAGTTTGGTCTACCACGAGCGTGGGCGGTAATGAAGTATCTTACGGGAAAACATGGTCTTGACAAGAAACAGTTTAGTATCTCGGCAATGAGCACTCTAACACAAGAAAATCTTAAAAATGTTGAATTGAGCAGTCCGGAAACAAAAACTAAACGGTTACTTGAAATTGTTTTATTGGAACGGAGTATTTACAATTGAGACGCGAACGTCAGGCAACCCAGGAGAGCGGTCCTAATGTCCCAGCATATGTCGTTACTTTCTCAGATATGGTCACACTGCTGCTGACATTCTTTGTGATGCTGCTTTCTTTGTCAAGCGTTCAGGATCCGGAGCTTTTTAATGTAGGGCGTGATTCCTTTGTGGAATCAATAGAAAACTACGGACTCGGAATGCTTTTTGGCAGAACTCAATCGCCTGATTTAGGCCAAACTAAAATCAGATATCACATAAGTAGTCCTGAGAACGTTTTGGGATTTAGAACCATCGATGCAAAACGGGAAGAAACTCGCCGGATTTTCAAAAAAGTCAGCCGGTCCATGTCAACTATGCCTTCACAGATAGTAGCAAAAACAACTAATTTCTCAGTGACCAACATTCATTTTCCTCAGGGTGATGCGATGCTAAATGAGTCTGCAAAGAAATTTTTAACTGAATTTTGCTTGGGTTTACAACAAGGACCCGGCTCACAGACAATCAAACTGTACGTGCTTGGCTTAGCCAATGACGCATCAACAGAAAAAGAGCAATGGATACTCTCAGCCAGTCGAGCACAGGCAGTTGCAGATTTTTTAAAATTGACCCTACAGAAGACCAATTGCCCCATTTATTCATGGGGAGCAGGCCCCGGAGGCGACTGGGTAACTCAAAGCAGTCCTGTCTCCGAGCAATCACAGATATTAATCTCGGTTCTGAGAGAAAACGATTAGATTTTAGAGTGGCGTTTAGATTTTGGACATTTTACTCTATTCTTTGGTTAATTTTGCGTCAAAATCGCCCTTAAAAGCACATCAGGTGTGTTTTCAGCATTTCGGCACGCTATTTGCGGAATAAATCACCATAAAGGTTTATTTGGTGTACTTTTAGCGTGGCGGTATATAAGAAAAAATTCGTTACGTTTTTGATAGTGGTTGCGCTGGGAACCGCTGTGCTGGTGGTCTGCTCAGGCAACTCAACTCCATCCGAACAGCAAAAACAAAAATTTGACAATTTATCTCTGACTTTTGAAAACGACTCTAATGTAACCACTCAACCAGATGATATCCCCACTACCAGTGAGTTGTTCTTTAAGATGATGTTATCAGTTTTGCTTATCGTTGTTCTGGGCGCAGGAGCAATTTATGTTTCAAAAAAGTTTGGTTCCAGAATCAGTAATCTTCCCGGCAAAAAGATTCACGTCATCGAAACGGTCAGCCTTGGACCACGCAAAGCAGTGCATCTACTCAAAATAGGTAACCAAGGGCTTCTAATAGGAAGCACAACCGAGAGCATCACGAAGTTGGCCGATGTAACCGATGTCTTGTCTGAGATAGACTCAAGGACAACAAAAACAGATGACAATTTGAGGATATGAATGCCAAATAAATTAATTAAGGCAATTTTTTTATTGTTCATCGTTTCTGCACCGGCCTGTCTGTCATTTGGTCAGGCTGAGGATAGTGCTGCAATTAATCAAACACCAAATGCGGTTCCAAGCATCGGCGATTTGATGACAATTATAGACAAGGCCGCAACAGAGAAATCAGAAGGCAAAGACTGGTCGACACCTGTCAAACTAGTCATCATCTTCAGCGGCTTGGCGATTTTGCCGAGTCTTTTGGTGATGATGACATCATTTACAAGAATAGTCATTGTTCTAGCTTTCGTTCGTCGTGCACTGGCCACTCAAACAATACCTCCCACCATTGCCATTATAGGTCTGGCGTTGTTTCTGACGTTGTTTACAATGTCTCCTACTTTTTCTCAAATCAACGCCGCCGCTATTCAGCCTTACCTTGCCGAAGAGATTGACCTTGAAACCGCGAGTCTTCTGGCCGGCAATAGTATTAAGGAATTTATGCTCCGGCAGGTTCGTGAAACTGATTTAGCACTCTTTGTGCAGATGGCCAAAATAGAGCCTCCAGAAAAAGCAATGGATATCGGTCTACATGTGGTAATACCGGCATTTATTATCAGCGAGTTTCGAACGGCTTTTGAGATAGGCTGTCTTTTGTTTATACCTTTTTTGCTGATAGATATGGTAATTGCCAGTGTTCTGCTAAGTGCCGGTATGATGATGCTGCCGC
>CAZTKW010000263.1:0-5430 GCA_964614315.1 uncultured Pirellulales bacterium | reverse complement strand
CACACGCCAGCATCACTTTTTGTCTTTCACCCCCACTCAGGTTCGATATCGGCATATCAGTTAAACGAGAGATACTCTGAGGAATATCATTTACCTTAGAAAGTCGGAATACCTCCCGCACAGTCAGCGAAGGAAAAGAACTACTGCAAAATTGCAGGAAGGACATACCAAACCGAACACGCTCCCAAGGGGGCGACATCTGAATAGGTCTGCCGTTCAATCGGATTGAACCTTTGGTAATAGGTAGGATTCCTGATATTGCCTCCAATAATGTCGTTTTACCCCATCCATTAGGAGCTTCGAGGACACAAATCTGTCCAGCTCGTAATGTTAGAGATATCCCGTCCAAATACTCACCACTGCCTCTCTGACCAACAACTAATCTACTGCCCCGGTGCACTACTAAATCCTCGATTTCAAAAAGAACAGAATAGGAGTTTAGAGACGGTTTGCTGAATGTTGTTAGCAAAGCGCCGTTGGGAAGCTTTTTTTGAGCTATTTGACCATCTGGACTAGCTATTTTTTTCAGTAACGCTCGGATATCTCCACTGTGAGAATATGCAGGTTCTGACCGTACCTGCCTCGGATCCTCAACAACTACTTTTCCGTTCTCCAACGTCCATATTGTGGTTGCCATGTCCAAGACCTTCGGGATATTAAGCAGATGTTCGACAATCACAAGGGTTAGCTGTTTATCCCATGCCAGCGCATTCAACATATTCAATACGTTTGCTACTCCGCGACTGTCTAGTCCAGCCAGTGGCTCATCAAGAAAAAGTATCTCAGCTCCCGCTTGGAGCGCTCGGGCAATCGCTACACGTTTAGACTGACCCAAGGAAATTTGGTCAGCGTAGGAGTCTTCCCTACCCTCAAGGTCAAGTTTATGCAGGCGTTGGTCGACATTCACTACAATTTCTTCTTCTTGCTTCAAAACTGCAGAGCGTCTGAGTACGGTCCATGCTGCATTCTCGCCGACCTGACACGGTGTGGCGAGGCCGATGTTATCCCTCAGGTGGAGCGTAGGAAAAAGTCGAATTTCCTGCCAAGTCCTTCCTATACCTCTCATAGCCATTCGTTCAGGTGTCAGGGAACGCCACGCGTACAAGCCATCCAAAAAGCCCCTCGGAAAAGAAGACTTTTCCTTCCCGTTCAAGTAGAGTTCGATCAAGCCAGAGTCGGGTTCAAGATTACCTGTTAAGATGTTTAGCAAGGAGGTTTTTCCTGAACCGTTTTCCCCACGAAGCAGCACGACTTCACCGCGACGTAATTCAAACGATACACTATCTAAAACCACTTTTCCACCAAAAGATTTGTGTAGCTCCTCTGCGCACAATAGCAGATCTCCCGTCTTCACGCGAGGTAATCTCACTTCTTTTTTGGTTTCACTACTATTAGTCTTAGCGCTCATATAATATCATTGAACCCTGTACGTGCCCATCAAACCTTGCGGCCGCAAATGCATCATTATCACCAAAGCAAACCCGTATATTAGAAGGCGGCAATTCGCAGCTACCGCATCTGGGATTTGTAGAAAACGTAGAATCTCTGGTATTGCCAAGAGAACTAACGCGCCAATAAGTGGCCCCCGGAAATTTCCTGTGCCACCCACTATCACCATACACAACATAAGGATTGATTCATCCAATGAGGAGATGCTGGGATCAACATAACCTACGTAGGAGGCATATAACGCCCCGGCTATAGCAACCATGCCACATGTAACTATGAAAGCTTGCACTCTTGCCGAGCGAGCACTTTTGCCTAGCCCCCGTGCTGCTAGTTCGTCATCACGCACGGCCTGAAGAAACCTTCCCCAGGGAGAACAAACCATTAACCATGTTAGAATTGAGCAGGTAATTGCTAAAGCCACTGACAACAAAGCTATGCTCCACATCGTGCTACATTTGACACTTAGGATGACCGGTCTTGAAATGCCCGCAAGCCCTGATGGGCCGTTCGTGAGATTCGACCAAGTTCCTGGTTCCTCTCCAAGGCGACACCAATTATAGAGTAAGCTAAAAAGCAAAGCCTGAACGGCAATGGAGAATATGACGAAGGTGTTTCCCTTGAACCGCCACGCAGGCAGGGATATAGTTAGACTCAGCACCACGGCAATTCCAACTCCCAAAAACATAGAAGGAACAAATCCCCAGCCAAGAGTTAGGGTTGCCAAAGCATAAGCATAACTCCCCACCGCAAAGTAGCCTGCATGAGCCAAATTGATCAGGCCACAATACCCCACTACCAGATTCAAGCTTAATGCTACAATAGTGTAAATGCTAAGATAAATAATCATGTGGAACAAGTAGCTCATATCTTCGCCTCCAATCTGACGTCTCGACCAACTAGTCCTTGAGGCCGAACGAAAAGAAATAGCACGAGCAAAAGAAAAGTTATAGCTTCCTGCCACCTGGCTGAAAAGAACCAGATCGCCTCTGATCTCATCACACCAAGAAGGATTCCACCGACTACTGGACCGAGTAAGGAACCCCTCCCACCGATGATTACGGCCACAATCGCAAGCAAAACTGTCAGTAGGCCCCCATGTGGGTCGAATCCAATATCATTGGATACCAACAATGCACCTGCCGCAGATAAAACGCCAGAGATCCCAAAGGCTAAGAGGCGAAGTCTACGGATATTATAACCACGCAAAGCAAACTCTGTAGGATTATCTGCGAGCGCCCTGAACTGCAGCCCCACATTGCTGAATCTTAACCATAAATATACCAGAAGAAGTAGAACACAAGAAACTATAGCTGCTGTCATCTGGGCATGGGTCAGAATAATGCCGCAGACCCTAATCGCTTTATCTAGTCCTGTCCTCATGACTTTGGTTTCATTCCCCCAAATTAAGACAATCGACTGAACCATTATGATATAGATACCAAGTGAAGAAACAAGGTGAACACCAGAGGATGCCTTTTTCCGCTCCAAGGGGTAATGATTAAATATTTCACATGAAACAGACAGTCCAACAGCTGTGATGGTCGCCACGACCGTAGCAACATACCAGGGCCATCCCCCTTGGATGCATGTCCATGCGATGAACGGCGCAACAGCATAGATCCCGCCTAGCGCCACATGAAACACACGCGTGGGTAGATAGATGATATTAAAGGCCAACGCAACTAGAGCTATGGTTAATCCTGCAACAATGCCATTCGCCAATATTTGCATCGAAAAATCTCCTATCCGGCATACAGACAGAAAGCCCGAAGTTAAAGTTGCTGCATTAAAACGGCTATGTAGCTATATCAACCAATATTTTAATGAAATCTCTGAAACTTGCAAGGGCTTAGATAATTTATAATCTATCTATCTTTGGCGAGATTCCCATACGGCAAAACTACTTAGCAACCGAGTCGAAGTAGTCCTCAAAGTCGTCTTTGCACCTGGCTCGACGACAGCTATCGAAACGGTGGGCGAAATAGCCAACAGCTTGAATTGTAAACGCTTTCACCCTCCCAAATTGCCTCGTTGATTCATACTCGAAAACTGTACAAAGCCGGTGAATTTAGCAGTCAACCCTGCCTTGTTGTGTGCACCGCGGCCATGATAGCCAAGCCTTTGGTGCAACCGAAAAAATTAAATATGGGTGGGTCTAAATTTTAACATGACCTTGACCACTATGTCCCGCGGCCAAGGCCGTATTTTGTATAAAAAGGTTGTGGTGAAAATATCACATGACAGAACCGACTAAAATCAACTTTCATCATCATAGGCGTGTAAGACAGCTATCAGACTACTTAGAATTAGTTGCAATACTTTTCCCTCATAATCGTAATACACACCAGGAGCCAAGGGCGTACTGTTCTCGCCGATCCAAACGGTTATCAGCACATTCGGCTCAGTCTATATAGCTGGTACTAAAAACCTTCCTACACTTTTCAATAACACTTTTGCAGCTGTGTTTAAGGGCATTTAATGGGTTCTATTACCTTGGAATTTCCTTGAACCACCCTCAGAATGTTGATAAACAGGATACATCTCCCCAAGATAGCAGACGGTCTGTGCAGGAGTTCTTCGATTTTTGGTATTTTGACCTGACGTACCTGTGAGCGTGCGGTCATATTTGTGGTGTGATACAAATATAGTTGGTTTACCTTACGCAATTTATTTTGGGCATAGTGGGTCACCGAGTGGGTCAGTCGTCACGTGATAGCAGCTTGTTAATAACTCCTCAGTGACTTGTTATTCACTTGCAACTGTCAAAAACCGCCGATTTTACGCTTCTAACCTCTTCTGCAGAAAGCACTTACACGCGGAGTCAAGGACTGAAAATCCGCGCGTCGGCGGTTCAATTCCCCCCCGCCCATTGTTTTAGACCTGTTTTTGTGAAAAGTGGGAGCAGTCAGGTCATTTGCCAGGATCTTTGACTGCAGAATCCTGGCTTTTTCCATAAATCAATCATTGGTTCGACAGTTGTCCTGTCGTGATTATAAGAGTGTTCGGCCGTGGTGATTCTTCCGTGATTTTTGAAAAAACTCAGCGTATTTAATGCATATCGGCAGGTTCGTTTTCAGGTGGTTTTACCTGCCAATCGTACCAGCACTCTTTCGCTCATCCCTTCTCCCTCCGCAGCTCGGCCCTGATTTTTTTATAGCCGGATGCGGTTTTTTGGGCTGAAAAAGAGAATTTGCTGAAAAAAGTAGGGTTTGGTAAGGCCAAAAGTAGGATTTTGCTCGTTTCTTTTTTTCGTGGTACAGCCGAAAACTACAATATCGCCGAGGAAGAAGAGCATTCAGGACCGGGCCGGTTCGCTCTCTCCAAGCTCTTGCCCGGCCCTGACTTTTTTCTGCCCCAAAGGAGGTATTTTCTGACAAAAAGCAGGCTTTTGCCCGTGGCTTTCACATATTTGGCTGATATGAGAATTTTTGTTTTCGGTCGGGAGCAGCAGTTAAAAAACCTAAAAAAGACTTGACAAAAGTTGGGGGGGGCAATATACATTACAATTCAAATGTGCGAAATTTCGGAGGCGTATCCACGAAACTTCAAAATATACGCTACTATGTGCCGGAACTTAGGTGCGGTAATGTGTTTGTGCATTAGCGAAATAATCGTTGGGCAGCGGAGCTAAACGATGAGTAAACGGAGTGTTTCAAATAATTAACACTTTTTTAAGGAGGTAAATCATGTCTAAGAAATTATTTCTTTTAACGACTGCTCTTGTGCTGCTGGCCTTGGTAACTCAGAATGCCTCGGCTTGGACAAAAACCATTGGCTTTGAGGATGGTACCCCCGGTACAAAGGCGGAAGGTGCTGATGCTTTTGGTGAGGCTGGGACAGACACTCTGTATTCCGATGATCGAAGCGTTACCGGAAGCCAGTCGGTCAAATTTCATTTTACCGAATGCACTACTGGCTGGGGGACGGCCCATGCGTACTTCGATTATACCGACGTATCTTACGGCGGGGAAATATGGGTAC
>CAZTKW010000262.1:0-5434 GCA_964614315.1 uncultured Pirellulales bacterium | reverse complement strand
CATTCAAAAGGGAAATCATCCAATTAATTGAGATTGAGGAGAACAGATTTGGGTTTGAACCGGAAATAACTGCAAAAGTAGCTAAAATGAAATGTAGGATATACGAGGTTGGTATTTCTTATTTTGGAAGATCGTACAAGCAAGGCAAAAAAATAAGGTGGCAGGATGCGATTTCTGCGGTAATTAGCATAATAAAGTATAACTTGTTCAGAAAATCTCCTTACTGAATCCTCCTAGAAAGTTCTCTTAATGGAAACAAAAAGGTCCTAAGCTAAAAATCGCAACAGAAGAGCACCAGGAAATTCTTCACCCAAAAACTTCAAGACGCCTTTTCATTACAACTGCTTAGAGAAACAACTCCCTTGAAGATAAATATTGACTGTTTTATCGCAAGGCATACCGTAAATTTTATCTCAGGCCAAAATATCTGTTAAGACGTTTGGCCAGATTACGGCGACCGAATGATCTCGCAGATGCCTTTCGGGCATTCAGGGCAGTAATAGAAATTTGAGTAAGACATATATGGTTCGGCACAGGAAGAAAAAAGTGTTGTGAAAAACAGAAAACCCAGAGTAAAGGGACGTAAAAGTGTTAAGGAAAAGCTTTTGGAAAACCCGGAACCAAGGGAAAAGTATTTTAGCTCCTTTGCGGCGATTGTACTTCTCGCGTTTGGTTTATATCATTCCATTTTGTATTTCGGGCACCAGCCCGTTCCACATTTCGACTTCAACTGTTTTTCGAATCTTGGTCGTCAACTTTTGTCGTTTCAGGTCCCTTCAAGCTTTAAGCGAGTGCCTCTGGTAGGGATATTACAGGTATTGATAGGCAAAGTTGTGGGAGGGCAATGCCCGAACTTTACTGGTGGATGGGTACTCAATTGTATTTTGCATCCTTTGAATATACTACTGCTCTGGCTGGTCGGTCGGAAAATAGTAGGTAAAGGGGCGTTATGGATAGCAGTTATTTTAGCGATCAATCCTTGGGTACTGCAATTACTGACGGAAGCAATTGTGGAAACAAAACTGTTGTTTTTTATTCTTGCCAGTTTTTATCTTATTTTTAAACGTTCGAAGTTCAGTTATGTTGCAGCATCAATGGCAACAATGGTGCGTTATGAAGGGGTAGCACTTATACTCGTTGCATTTGTGATGGACATGGTGCAAAGCGAGAGCGGCAGAGAACGGCTCAAGGCTGTTAGTTATGCTGCTATGGCGTCGATTCCATTCGGTTTGTGGATGCTGGGAACGATAATGTTCTGGTACAGTGAAGGGGGTACGCATTATCTGAAAGAAATGGGTCAATACAGTGGAGGAAAGATCATACTGGCACAATACATCAAGTTGATATGGCAGGTTGGATTTTATCCCTTGATTACACTTGAACCTGCATCGGGGCAAGAAGCCTTCAAAATGCTTTTTGGCTTCAGCAAGGTGGTAGCTGGCGGCTTCTTTGGTTTCGGCGTTGTTTATGGATTGTATAAAAAGGGATTGGAAAATATTGGCGCTGCTTATATTTTTTGTCCCCTATGTCCTAGTCCATGCGATGCATGGAGTAAGTTTCTATAGATTTTGTATGCCGGTATCATGGATCGCGGTTTTGATTTGCTTCTACGGGTTGTGCAGTGTCTGGAGATTGATTGATAAAGGCCGGAGGATACCGAGAGAGATTGTAACAACAGGGTTAGTGATGGTGTTGTTAGCAGCTGTCTGCTGGCTTTGGGTACTTTTGCCCTACCTACCAAAGGTGATGGCAATAAGCTAGCGTTCGGTTTCGTTGCCTTACGTGTCAATTTTTATGATTCTGATACTTTTGTTGGGGCAGTCCTTTTTTTGCAGGGTCAGGTATTTTTGGCCAAACATTTTAATATTGGTGATAGCAACGTTAATCATTGTCTCCAACCAATTTGTATTGGTTGGAGTGGTTGGTAACGGGGAGCGGGATATAGAATTCAAACATCTTGTTGACTGGTACATCAATAATGCGGCAAAAGGTAAAAAACTGGCGACCACAGTGCCGGTAATTTTGCAAACGATGGCACCGGAATATGAAAATTGTTTTGTCCACACAAGAGATATTGAAGGTGGCAATCCCGAAGAGTTTATCCAAGGGTGCTATCAGCAGAACATAACATACGTTGCGTGGGATTCGCGGATGGGTTTTCATCCGAATGATCGGTATTACCGTTTCTGGAAGATGAAAAACATTGCCTCACTCGGTGATGGGTGTAGCGTTGGTCCATATGAATTTATTTGTCGGGTGGGTGGTAAGAAGCGTTTTATATATATCTATCGTTTGCATCGACTGAGGGGAGGAACAGAATTTGGTGCAGATGCCGACTTATGATGGCTTTTTTAATTTAGAAAAGAGTACAATGACAAAACACATGAAAAGTTCTCGTTCGCAGCATCGGGGAATAGGCCACAAAATGAAAGTGTGCCAAAATAGAAATGTTTTTATGAATATCGTTACTTATTCATTTTTGGCGGCGCTCGGTATAGTAGCATTCTGGATGGTACTAACAAGCACATCTTTGTATGGACCGGGGATGAGTTCTGATGCGATAAATTACCTGAGCACGGCAAAGCATTTAATGGAGGGTAAGGGATATATAAGTTATAGTGGGCAAGCTTACGTGCATTGGCCCCCTTTGTTCCCGACGCTTCTGGCATTACTCGGGTTGGGGGGGATAGAACCGCTAAGCGGTGCAAGATTTTTAAATGCGGTATGTTTCGGGCTAATAGTGTTTTGTTCAGGGCTGATTTTTTCACTCAAAATAAAGTCAAAGCTATTGGTCTTATGTGGGACAAGTGCTGTTTTATTATCTTTTACTTTGTTAAGGGTTAGTGTCTATGCATGGAGCGAACCTCTTTTTATCTTTCTGAACATACTATTTGTATTCAGTATGACACGTTTTCTGGAGACTGGCAAAAAATCATTGCTCATATCGGCGGGGATTACAACGGCGTTGGCATGTCTACAAAAATATGCTGGTATAGGCGTTATCTTGTCGGGAGTAGCTTCAATAATACTGTTTAGTCGCGAATCATCATGGCACAGAAGATTGCCGAGAGCTATACTGTTCGGAATACTGACACTGGTTCCGGTTGGGATATGGCTTATTCTCAACAAGATACGTTCAACTACGGCAGCCGAATTTTACCCGGATTTTAATATGGGCATTTTTCAGGAAATTACAAGAACACTGAGTTTAATAACGCCTTGGTTTGTTACGGAGAAAATATCTTTCGTGAGCAGACTTGTAATTATAGGTGCGTTCGTCTCTATGCTGATAACAGCGGAAATTTTCAGGCGTTATAAATTCGGCAAGTCAATGGGCAATGGAATGCTGGTTAAGATGGCAGGTACTTACATGGCTGCATACACGTGCTTTACAATGACCGCTTCGCTGCTTGTCAATGCCGATGCAAATGCAAGACTTTTTTCGCCGATCTTCGTATTTCTGATATTATTGCTGTTATTGGGTCTTGAGTCGACGAGTGAATTGTTGGCAGTGATCTTGAAGAAAAAATGGCTTAGCTATTCAACAATCATATTATGCTGTTTTGGTTGGTTGCTGTCATATCCACTGCCGATAATTCGGCAAAAGATCAGTTCTCATAAAAAATACGGGGTACCCGGTTATAACTCAGTATATTGGCATCGATCGGAAGTTACCAACTGGTTGAAGACACACAGGTTGGATGGCAATGTATTTAGTAATGAAGCTCCTGTAGTATATTTCCTTACTGGCCATGCTGCCAGTATGAGTCCGAACCGGAGCAGGGGCCGTAACGGTAATGTAAAGAAGTTTAAACAACAACTATCTCTTAAAGAGAAGAATTATCTGGTATGGTATTACAGAAACTGGCGCCGGCACTTGTATGAACTGAATGAGTTAAGTTCTATGTTCAAGCTGGAACGCGTAGCACAGTTTCGTGATGGAGCAATTTTCAGAGTGCAATAAAGAGTCTTTGACAGAGCGAACTGCAGTCAAGTTCGATATAAGAACAGTTGCGTTTCTCGCACATTAATTATACTTACCAAATCGCTAATTAGTCTGTGATCAGACTATATGGCAGCAAACCATTTTGCTGATGCTTCAACTGAAAACAAGTCTGCTATGAGGATTTGGCTGTCATCTATGTGAGACTATACAAGTGAAGGAACTGGGGAAAAATACAGTATTCCAAGTGGCTCTGCTGGTCATAGTTTTTTTATTATTCGCCTGGCATGTGTCTGTTTCAAATCGCTATCCGTATTATTTCATTTGGGATATGGATAACATCACGACAACGGACACCATTTTAATCCAAAGTGGACTACTGCCCGACCATATCCATCATACGGGTTTTGGAATGTATTTTCTCTTGTTCTTCAGCACAAAAATCGCAGGTTTTTTCAATATTGTCTCTGCGCTAAGTCTCGAGGATCTTGCTAACTCGCTTAATCCATTTGTAGCAATAGCAGAACTGACGGATTTTATCAGGCTTCATTCTCCATTTTTGGTTATAGGAATTACAGTCTTGCTGTGTATGTCAATACGGCTGTTGTTCGGGATTTCAAAGGTAAGCCTGTTACTTATTCTTGTGATTCTGGGTACCCAGGAGTCTCTTACATATCATTCGAGCATGATCCGAACTGAGCTTTACAGTCTTTTCTATTGGAGTGCTGCTGTTTTTACACTTGCAGTCGCCATTAGAACGAATAGACATATCAGCCGATGGACATCTTCATTGATAACAGGAATTCTTTTAGGCCTGTGCTTTTTGACAAAAGTACAATCTCTGTTTTATCTGGTGGCGCTTATGGTACTGGCTGTTTTGGCAGCTTCAATTCTTAAGGATCGTCAAAAGCACAACTGGAGTATAACACAAAAATGTGCGCGCCATGTATTAGCTGTAAGTATGAGCAATATCATAGCATTTTTGCTTTTAGCTATACTTTCATATTCTGTCACTATACCAAGCGGCGTACCAACATGGGCTTTAGGTTTCGGTATTACACCAATGGCGATTGTTTTCTTCCTAGCTTTGTCTTCATTATTTGTCTGGCTGATCATTTTATATCTGACAAAGAAATCGTCTTCGGAGGCTTTCAAACTTGCTTCACTCTTCAGCGTCATTGCGGCTGGTGCACTACTGTGCTTTGCCCCCCATTTCCTCATCTACTCAGACCCGGGCGTATCACTGAAATATATGTTACTTGATTTCAAGATGGTCTTCCTAAGGGACGCCGGCTTTTTACACGTCAAGGATCTGCCTTATTATATCTCCAGTTTTCTCGCGTACCTGTCTTACAACCCTGTTGTCCTCATTGTTCATATCGTTTTGTATTTGCTTCTGATTTTGGGATATTTCCTTAGACTGGTTAGAATAACAAAAACGGAATTAACACTGTGCTTGGCCGTTACTGTCATTGCATTTATAAATGTTTT
>CAZTKW010000261.1:1923-5435 GCA_964614315.1 uncultured Pirellulales bacterium | reverse complement strand
AAGGATAAAATCTCTCGGAATATTTGAGAGATATAGCTTAGAAAATCCTTGCAAAACTCATTGTTAAACTGTTAAGATTTACTTTTAAAAATAAAATGACCAATCCTCCACCAAAATTTGTTCGCACCGACCCATTTCGATTATACTTGCAGCGCAGAGACCGAATGGCTGCCGACGCTACCATCTTTGCCTCAGAAAAAATAAACCTTGAATCCGACGCTGTTCGTCAGCTTTATGACGCTGCCTCTTTGCCTCCCGCCAGGAAAGTCCTCGCCACCGCCGATATACACGTCGGCTTCGGCGTGCCAATCGGGGCTGTCCTGGGGCTCGACAGAGCCATAATGCCTGCCGCTGTCGGTTACGACATAAATTGTGGAATGCGCCTCTTGCGAACCCCCTTTTCAAAAGGTGAAATCGACACCGACAAAATCGCTGACTCCATTGCCCGCGATATCCCACTTGGCGAAGGCAAAGAAAATTTGCATCTCGACAAAACCTGTCTTGAAGCTGTCGTCAACCAAGGCCCTGCTTCCATACCGACACTCGCACGAAGAATCGACCATCGCGCATGGGAAGCATTCGACCCTGATGAATTCACAGAAGACCTTAAAAGAATTGAAGATAACGGCTGCTTGCCCGCGGATATGGCTCCGGTGCCAAATGCAGCAATACAAAAAGGGCCCAACCAACTCGGCACACTCGGCGGCGGAAATCATTTCATAGAAATTCAATATGTCCAGCAAATCTTCGACCCATCATTAGCAAAAACTTTCGGCCTTTTCGAAAACCAAATCGTGGTTATGATACATTCAGGCTCACGTCGTTTCGGCTATGAAATCGCCGATAAATATATGGAAATTGCCGCACAAAGGCCCGACATGGCTGAAAGAAGAAAAATGCTCAGTTTCCTGCCCGCCGACTGTCCCGAAGGCAAAAAATATATCACCGCAATGGCCGCCGCCGCAAACTTTGCTTTCACCAATCGTCACATTATGGCGCTGCTCGTAAGACGTTGCTTTAACAGAATGTTTGGCCCTACCCCTCTCAAACTCGTTTACGACATCGCTCACAACATGGCTAAGTTTGAAACACACACCGATGGCAAACTCTGGGTACATCGAAAAGGCGCCACTCGTGCCTTTGGTCCAAGCCGTATGACAGACACAATTTTCGCCAAAACCGGTCAGCCGATAATAACACCCGGCTCAATGGGGACTGCAAGCTTTTTGCTCGTCGGTACCGGCAATTCCGAAGAATCTTTATGTTCCGTAAATCACGGCGCAGGTAGAGTTATGAGTCGCACCGCCGCGCGAGGAAAAAATCGCAGAGGCAAGGTTATCGCACCTGCTTTGATTACCGACCAACAGTTCAAACGCAGTATGGAGGGTATAAAACTAATCACTTCAGATAAACGCAGAATTAAAGAAGAAGCCCCCGACGCCTACAAGGACATTGAGGAAGTCATACGAATTGTTACTCAATGCGGCTGGGCAAAACCCGTCGCAAAAATGCTCCCTTTAGCCGTCCTGAAGGGCTAAAACACGCCGTTTACCATTTTTACCTAAAAAACACTTCTTGCTAAAATGAACTTTTAGCTGTAAAAATACGATAAAACTATTAGTATGGTTGTCTCATGTGGCTGGATATGCACAGGCAATTATTGTAGAGAAACTGTTAGCAGTCTTCGGATAGGCGGTAAAATGGTTAAAGGCATTACTGTTTTTACAATTCCCATCATTGTGTTGTTCTTTATTATCGGCTGCCCGAAGAATGCCCCGGCTGAGACTGTCGATGCTTCAAAAGCTGAGCCGCAAAATGCAGAACTGAAGAAAATCGAACTGGTGAAAACTCCAATCGAGATATCCCAACCTGAGAATACAGAACCCGCAAAATCTGAAATCGATATTGTCGAACTGCAGCAAGCTGAACCAAATAAACCTCAACTTGAAGAAATCGAATCAAACAAAACCGAATCTGAAAAAACCGAACCAAACCAACCGCAAGCACCACAGCCAAAACCAATAACTGTTGATTTTCAGGAAAAATGCGCCGATATCTTGAATAACTTTGTCGATGATAAAGGAATGGTCAAATATAGAGAGCTAAAGCTAAGAAGGCATAAATTGAATTCCCTCCTGCGCGAATTTGCAAAACTAAAACCGGCCGAATATAAAAAATGGACAAAAGAGGATAAAATTGCCTTCTGGCTCAACACCTATAACATAAAAATGCTCGAAATCATTACTGATAATTATCCAATCAAAGGTTCCAAGTGGCTTCTTATTCTTTGGGGACCAAACAATATCAGGCACATCGACAGGGATATCGACGGCATTAAGGAACAAAAACTTATTGTTATGGATGAGGAATTCACTCTTGCCGATATAGAGCGACGCCTTTTCTATAAACAGTTCAATGAACCGCGTGTATTTCTTGCCTTGTCCCAGGCCAGCCTTTCAAGCCCCAAATTGCGCAATGAACCATACACCGGACCGAAACTTTACGAACAGCTGGACGAACAGGCAAAGAGTTTCTTGTCCTCTTCGCGCGGATTGGTAATAGATAGAGAAAAGAAAAGAGTTTATATTTCTGCAATATTCGACCCGTCCTGGTACGGTCAATATTTTATCGGTAAATACGGCACCGACAAAAAATTCAAAGAACAATCACCCTCCGTTCGAGCTGTCTTAAATTTCATCACAAACTATATTCCCGAGCGCGACATATCTTTTCTACAGACAGAATACTACTCCGTCAAATACATAAATTATAATTGGAATATCAACGATTAGCTTACAAAGCTTCGGCAACAATAATTTCCTACAATTCCACCGACACAAAATTAGACCGACAAGTGGACCTTTATGACCTGCCAGCAGCTCACACAAATACTGGCTCACTATCAGACTCTGTATCTTTCATCTTCCACTAAAAGCTAAAACTTCAAAAATAATGAACTTCTCCGCTTAAACAAACTAATTTTAATTTGACTATACGTAGGTAAATTTGTAGCATATTGTTTTTATAAATCTTGGAAAATGAAAACAGCTTATTATTAAAAGGAAAATGTTAAAATGGCAAAAAGACACATTCACAGCAATCCTCATTGCAGCGCTAATAAGTACCTCTTCACCAGTGAATCCGTAACAATGGGACACCCCGACAAAGTCGCTGACCACATATCAGACGCAATCCTTGACGCAATGCTGGCACAGGACCCGAAAAGCAGGGTGGCCTGTGAAACAATGGTAACAACTGGGGTAGCAATAGTTTCCGGCGAAATAACATCAAAAGCTGCCGTGGACATACCTGTCGTTGTCCGGGATACCATTAGGAAAATCGGCTATACCGACCCCGCGATGGGTTTTGACTATGAAAACTGTGCCGTGATGGTAAACCTTGACAAACAGAGCCCCGACATCTCGCAGGGAGTAACCGAAGGCTCCGGCCTCCATAAGGAACAGGGGGCCGGCGACCAGCAGACAGCGCAGTTGTTGGCCGAGTTGGTTTCG
>CAZTKW010000261.1:0-1913 GCA_964614315.1 uncultured Pirellulales bacterium | reverse complement strand
ACGCATTAACAATTCGACTTGAAAAGGCAAGACAAAATAAGACCCTAACCTGGCTGCGCCCCGATGGCAAAAGTCAGGTAACCATCGAATATGAAAACAGCAAGCCCAAACGCATCCACACCGTTGTCGTATCAACACAGCACGCACCATCTGTAACATACAGAACCTTACGAAAAAAGATTATCGAAAAGGTTATACTTCCTGTCCTACCAAAACGGCTCGTTGACAAAAACACCATATTCCACGTCAACCCTACCGGCCGATTCGTTGTCGGTGGCCCACATGGTGATTGCGGACTCACAGGAAGAAAAATCATCGTTGATACTTACGGCGGAAGAGGAAGTCACGGCGGTGGATGTTTCAGCGGAAAAGACCCGACAAAAGTTGACAGGACTGCAAGCTATATGGCAAGATACATTGCCAAGAACATCGTTGCTGCCGGTCTCGCCGATGCCTGCGAAATACAGTTGTCCTACGCCATCGGCGTAGCCGAGCCCATTTCCGTACTGATAGACACCGAAGGCACTGCGAAAATCAATGAGCAGGAGATAAGTGAAATTGTAAGAAAGCTTTTCCCCCTCACTCCCAGGAAAATGATTACTCACTTAAAGCTTGCCCGCCCCATTTACGCTGAAACCTCACACGGCGGGCATTTCGGACGAAATCTGCCCAACTTCACATGGGAAAAAACTGATATGGCAAACAAACTCCGCAAGGCCGCCGGTTTAAAACCTAAAAAAAAATAGTTCTGAATACGCTATCCTGAAAGCAAAAAAAAACTATAAAAACTAAAAAAAAGGCCCGACACTTGTCGGGCTTTTTTTACCTCAGCCTATTCTACTATTCCAACTCTAAAACCGGCAGCGTAACAGCCGATGGATATGCCGGCCCAAAATATATCTTTTGATGTGCTTTTTTAATTGTCTTCGCTGAAAAAATCGGCTCTCCGGAATTCAAATTCCGATTAAACCTTGGAAACAGACTGGATGTAATAACGGCCCGAAGTTTATGCTCCGGATTAATCTGGTAACCCGTTGCCCAGACTGAAAGCTCGGCCTTTTTAACACCTTCTTTTTTGAATTTAACCGTCGTACCACCATCCTGAATATTTATAATATTGCCGTTGGGAAAAACATCCTGCAGGCAGACAATAAAATCCGTACTTACCGCATCACTGCTCACATACAGCGTAGCGCCAATAGGCCCAAGCAGGGTAAGCGGCGATTCTAAAACTTCCGTCTCAAATACAACCTGGTCCTCGCGCGACAAATTCTCATTCTGCAAAGCCGGCCCGACATTATCTCGCAATATAGTCCCCCCCTTACTCGGATAGGGATTTGCCGGGTCATAGGTATATTCAAGCCTCCCTTCTTCCTGAGGCACTTTTGAGCGAAAATATTTATCCGGGCCAATATAATAGTCCGTATATGATGTGGCTTGGGGCGGCCATTCATCGCAGCCGTAATATTCATTACGCTCCATAATAAACAGGTTACACCGTTTATCCTTAAATGGTGCCTCCATCAACTTGACATCTTCGCCTCTCACATGTTTAGCAATAAAACGCTGCATCAAACCACCTCTGGCATCACCGGTCTTTTTTATTCCTCCGTATTCTTTCTTAAACGCCTGCTTGCCATGACACCACGGCCCAATCACCATTCTACTCTTCGAACGTACTTCCTTCTCCAAAGCCTCAAAATCATTCAACTGTGCTATTAGCAGTATGTCATACCAACCCCCCACCAGCAGAACAGGACATCTCGCTCTGCCCCGATGATTCAACTTTTCCCAGTATTCATCGTGCAAAGGATGACTAATCCAGTCATCAAAGAACCGGCTGTCTTTAACCGTCAAATCATCGGCAACTGACAGCGGCAATATCTTACACCCCGCAGAAAGCTCTTCCGTCA